>NZ_JBTNDB010000045.1:0-13845 GCF_054511175.1 Arthrobacter sp. Sr24
GCGATGCATGGGATCGCTTTCAACGACCTAGCGAACCGCCGTATGCGAGGCCCGCACGTACGGTGGTGTGAGAGGAGGGGCGGGAAACCCGCCCCTCCTACTCGATTGCCCAAAATCTTGCTGGGCTGGGCTGGGCTGGGCTGGGCTGGGCTGGAGGACAGCGCCCCTTGGTGCCGAAGAAAGCCCCTAGCCGCTAGGTGGCAACGCTCGAATTATTACTGATCGTGCAGATCTTTCCAGAATATAAGATGAGTGCTTTCTCGTGTTTCCGGCGGCGTTATAGTAAAAACCGCTGCATAAAATGACGGGCCCATGAAGTCTTAGTTCATTGTGCAATTGCACTATCAATCGTGTTGGGAAGATCCGCTTTCGCGGCCCAAGGGCCAGTGTTGTCCCCACCAACGCCCACTATGGGAAGGACAATCACGTCGTGACACAGAACTCTGCACATGACTCCCACCGCTCTGAGGCGCTCTCACCGTTCACCCGCTTTGCATCCATGCCAGAGCAGAATGGACTCTATAACCCGGCCGCCGAGAAGGACGCCTGTGGGCTTGCCGTCGTTGCTACCTTGCGAGGCACCCCTGAGCACGACATCGTCCAGAAGGCCCTCATCGCTTTGCGTAACTTGGAGCACCGCGGAGCCGTTGGTGCCGATGAGGGAACAGGCGATGGAGCCGGAATTCTTACGCAGATCCCCGATGCTTTCTTCCGCGAGGTCGCCGGCGTCGAACTTCCAGCACAAGGCAACTACGCGGTAGGAACTGCCTTCTTGCCCACCGATCCGCAGGAGCTGGCTGCAGCCCGTGCCGGTCTGGAATCCCTCGCTGAAAATGAGGGGTTGCAGGTTCTAGCCTGGCGTGACGTCCCCGTTGTGGACGGGCTCGTGGGTGCCAGCGCGAAGGCTTGCCAACCACACTTCAGCCAGCTGTTCCTCGCGCTGGCTACGGAGCCAGCCGCAACGAAAGCAACGGGATCAGCAACAGCTTCAGCACAGCCGCTAGCCACCGATGAGGCCAACGAACTGGACCGGAAAGCGTTCCGCCTGCGCAAACGCGCCCAGCAGAAGCACGGCGTGTATTTCCCCTCGCTGTCGTCCAAGACCATTGTCTACAAGGGCATGGTCACTACTGCCCAGCTGGAGCCTTTCTACCCGGACCTCTCTGATCCGCGTTTTACGTCCAAACTGGCCGTCGTGCACTCCCGTTTCTCCACCAATACCTTCCCGTCATGGCCGCTGGCTCAGCCCTTCCGCACCATCGCCCACAACGGTGAAATCAATACCGTCAAGGGCAACCGGAACTGGATGCGCGCCCGCCAGTCCACCATGTCTCACGCACTGTTGGGCGACACTCCCGAAGAGTTGTTCCCCATCTGCACCCCCGGCGCATCGGACTCAGCCTCCTTCGATGAGGTGGCGGAGCTGCTGTGGCTCTCGGGACGCCCCATCACTGAGGCTGTCATGATGATGATCCCTGAGGCTTGGGAAAACCACGCCACCATGGATCCGGCCCGCAAGGCTTTCTACGAATACCACTCACTCTTGATGGAACCGTGGGACGGGCCAGCCGCTGTGTCCTTCACGGATGGCACGCTTGTCGGTGCCACTCTGGACCGTAATGGGCTGCGCCCGGCCCGTTACTGGGTCACCGATGAAGGCCTGGTCGTGCTGGCTTCCGAGGTTGGCGTGCTGGATCTGGATCCCGCAACCATCGTCCAGAAGGGTCGCGTTGCACCCGGCACCATGTTCTTGGTGGACACCGCCAAGGGTGAACTCATCAGCGATGAAACCATCAAAGCCCAAGCCGCAGCCGCTCGCCCCTACGAGAGCTGGGCCAAGGAAAACACCATCCAGCTGGCCGATCTGCCCGAGCGTGAGCATGTCATCCACACCAGTTCCTCTGTGCTGCACCGCCAGCGCACCTTTGGCTACACCACCGAAGAATTGCGGATACTGCTCGGTCCCATGGCCAAGAATGGCGCCGAGCCCCTAGGTGCCATGGGAACCGACACTCCCGTGGCCGTACTTTCACAGCGCCCGCGGCTCTTGTTCGACTACTTTGTGCAGCAGTTTGCCCAGGTCACCAACCCGCCGCTGGATGCCATTCGCGAGGAGCTTGTCACCTCGCTGAACACCACCATTGGCCCGCAGGGAAACTTGCTCTCCCGCAACAAGGTCACGGCACCGCAACTGGCGCTGACCTTCCCTGTGATTGACAACGATGACCTGTCCAAGATTTCCAACATGGAAACGCCCGTGGCCGCTGATGGCTCCGGTGGCGAGAAGATCTCCATGAAGGTGCGTGGCCTCTACAAGGTCGACGGCGGTGAGGGCGCCTTGCGTGCCCGACTCTCCGAAATCGGTGAGCAGATCTCCGGCGCCATCAACCGTGGTGTGCAGTACATTGTGCTCTCCGACAGGGATTCTTCTGCTGTGTGGGCTCCCATCCCGTCGCTACTTCTGCTCAGCGCCGTCCATCACCATCTCCTGCGCAGCGCCAACCGCACCAAGGTTTCTTTGGTCGTAGAAGCAGGCGACGTCCGCGAAGTTCACCATGTTGCCGTGCTGGTGGGTTACGGTGCAGCAGCCGTAAACCCCTACCTCGCCATGGAAACCGTGGAAGAACTCATCCGCACCGGCGACGTCACCGGAGTTACGCCCGAAGAAGGCGTGAGGAACTTGATTAAGGGCCTTGGCAAGGGTGTTCTGAAGATCATGTCCAAGATGGGCATCTCCACCGTGTCCTCCTACTGTGGTGCGCAGACCTTCGAAGCCCTTGGACTGTCTCAAGACCTGGTCAACGTCTACTTCACCGGTACCGTGAGCCAACTCGGCGGCGTGGGCTTGGATGTTATCGCCAAGGAAGTCTCAGCACGCCACATCCTTGCCTACCCCGTGGACGGTGTGGATGTCCCGCACCGCCCGCTGTTGGGCGGCGGCGAATACCAGTGGCGCCGTGATGGAGAACCGCACCTGTTCAATCCAGACACCGTGTTCCGTCTGCAGCACGCCACCCGCGAACGCCGTTACGACATCTTCAAGAAGTACACCCAGGGCATCGATGAGCAGGCCAACAAGCTCATGACCTTCCGTGGTTTGCTCACCTTCAAAGAAGGAGTGCGCCCGCCGGTACCGTTGGAAGAGGTGGAATCGGTCGCCAGCATCGTCAAGCGATTCTCCACCGGTGCCATGAGCTACGGTTCCATATCCGCCGAGGCGCACCAGACACTGGCCATCGCCATGAACCGTCTGGGCGCCAAGTCCAACACCGGTGAAGGCGGCGAAGATGTTGAGCGCCTTCTTGATCCGGAGCGTCGCAGCGCCATCAAGCAGGTTGCCTCGGGCCGCTTCGGTGTGACCAGCTTGTACCTGACGAATGCCCAAGACATCCAGATCAAGATGGCGCAGGGCGCCAAGCCCGGCGAGGGCGGCCAGCTGATGGCCAAAAAGGTCTATCCCTGGATTGCCGAAACACGCCACTCCACCCCGGGCGTCGGCTTGATTTCTCCGCCCCCGCACCACGATATTTACTCCATTGAAGACCTCGCCCAGCTCATTTATGACTGCAAGCGAGCCAACCCCATCGCTCGGGTTCATGTGAAGCTAGTGTCCGAATTGGGGATTGGCACCGTGGCCTCCGGCGTGACCAAGGCCAAGGCCGACGTCGTTCTCGTTTCCGGGCACGACGGCGGAACCGGCGCCAGCCCGCTGAACTCACTCAAGCATGCGGGGATGCCGTGGGAGCTTGGTTTGGCCGAGACTCAGCAGACGCTGCGCCTGAATGGGCTGCGCGAACGGGTTGTGGTGCAGGTGGATGGTCAGCTCAAGACTGGCCGCGATGTCATCATTGCCGCGCTACTCGGTGCCGAAGAATACGGTTTCGCCACGGCCCCGCTGGTAGTTTCCGGTTGTGTCATGATGCGGGTTTGCCATTTGGACACCTGCCCCGTGGGTGTTGCCACGCAGAACCCGGAACTTCGTCAGCGTTTCACTGGCAAGCCCGAATTCGTGGTCAACTTCTTCGAATTCCTTGCTGAAGAAGTCCGCGAACTGCTGGCAGAACTCGGATTCCGCAGCATTGAAGAGGCCATTGGCCAGTCCAATGTGCTCGATATCGAGACGGCGCTGAACCATTGGAAGACGGCCGGTCTGGATTTGAGTCCCATCCTCTCCGACGCCGGTGTCCCCGCCGATGCGCCCGTCCGTCACCTGGTTAATCAGAACCATGAATTGGATAAGCACTTCGATCAGCAACTAATCGCTATGTCCGCCGAGGCGTTTAGCGGCCGGGCACCGGTGAAGATCAGCGTCCCGGTCATCAATACCGATAGGTCCGTTGGAACGCTGCTGGGCCACCACGTCACCAAGACGTTTGGCATTGACGTGCTAAGTCCGGACACCATTGACGTGACGCTGACGGGTCAGGCTGGCCAGTCGTTGGGTGCTTTCCTACCCGCCGGCATCACGCTGCGCCTGCTGGGCGATGCCAACGATTACGTAGGTAAGGGCCTCTCCGGGGGCCGGATCACGGTCCGCCCTGACCGCAACAGCACCTTCGTGGCTGCCGAGAATGTCATTGCTGGCAACGTCATTGGCTACGGAGCCACGAGCGGTGAAATGTTCCTGCGCGGCATCGTGGGGGAGCGGTTCCTAGTCCGTAACTCCGGAGCCACCGCCGTGGTTGAAGGCATTGGTGATCACGGTTGTGAGTATATGACAGGTGGTCGCACCCTGATCCTGGGCCCCACCGGACGCAATTTTGGTGCCGGCATGTCCGGAGGCACTGCTTATGTTCTGGACTTGGACCCGAGCCAAGTCAACAAGGTGGCTCTGGACTCCGGGGAATTGACGCTTATGCCGCTCGACGCCGCGGATCAAGATCTGGTCCACACGCTCTTGCAGCGCCACCTCGATGAGACCGAATCCGAAACAGCAGCAGCCTTGCTGGCCGATTTTCCTGCCACCGTTGCACGCATAACGAAGGCGCTGCCGCGCGATTACGCAGCAGTTTTACAGACCCGCTTGGCAGCAGCCGAGCTGGGCGAAGACCCGGACGGCGCAACCGTTTGGCAGAAAATTTTGGAGGTCACCGGTGGCTGATCCGCACGGTTTCTTAAACACTCGCGAACGCATCACCCAGACCCGCCGGCCCGTTCCGGTGCGCATCATGGACTGGAAAGAAGTCTACGAGGCCCAAGAAAAGGGTGTGTTGAAGTCCCAAGCGGGGCGCTGCATGGACTGTGGTGTGCCGTTCTGCCACCAAGGCTGCCCGCTGGGAAACCTCATACCCGAGTGGAATGACCTTGCGTGGCGTAACAAGGGCCAAGAGGCCATTGAACGTCTGCATTCCACCAATAACTTCCCGGAGTTCACAGGACGGCTGTGCCCGGCCCCGTGCGAAACGGCCTGCGTGCTGGGCATCAATCAGCCTGCCGTAACCATCAAGCAGGTGGAGGTCTCCATCATTGATGAGGCTTTCAACCAGGATTGGGTCCACCCGCTTCCCCCGGCCCGCCTCACAGGTAAGACAGTCGCCGTCGTAGGTTCCGGTCCGGCAGGGCTGGCAGCGGCACAGCAGCTGACCCGAACGGGGCATACGGTGGCCGTGTATGAGCGCGATGACCGGATTGGTGGCTTGCTGCGCTATGGCATCCCCGACTTCAAATTGGAGAAGGAGAGCGTTGACCGCCGCGTGGCCCAGATGGAGGCTGAAGGCACTCGCTTCCGCACCGGAGTGGAGGTGGGCAAGGATCTGGGGTGGGACGAGCTACGCCGCCGCTATGACGCCGTCGTGGTGTGCATTGGCGCCACGGTTCCGCGCGAACTGCCCATCCCGGGCCGTGCCCTGAAGGGAGTCCATGTGGCCATGGATTACCTGGTTCAGGCTAATAAAGTGGTTGCCGGTGATGTGCTGACAGAGCAGATTGATGCTCGCGGCAAGCATGTGGTCATTTTGGGTGGCGGCGACACCGGCGCCGACTGCCTCGGCACGGCCCACCGCCAGCAGGCAGCATCGGTGACCACGTTGGCCATTGGTGCGCAGCCGCCGGTGGAGCGTACCGCCAATCAGCCGTGGCCCACGTTTCCCAACCTCTTTGAAGTTGCCAGCGCCCATGAGGAAGGTGGCGAGCGGACGTACTTGGCTTCCACCGTCGAATTCATCGGTGAAAACGGCGTACTGACAGGGCTGAAGATTGCGGAGACGGAATTTGTTGGCGGACGCAGGGTTCCCAAGGAGGGGACCGAGCGCGTAATTGCCGCAGATCTGGTGTTCTTGGCCTTGGGCTTCACCGGACCTGAATCGGCAGAACTGGTGCATCAGCTGCCTGTGACTTTGGATGCTCGCTCGAATGTTAACCGTGATGGTTATTACATGACGGATCGTGAAGACGTATTTGTTGCCGGTGATGCAGGGCGTGGGCAATCGCTGATTGTCTGGGCCATTGCGGAGGGACGGGCATGTGCGGCGGCCGTCGATAAGCACCTGATGGGGGAGACATACTTGCCTGCTCCCGTCTCACCTAGCGATTCAGCTATGAGTGTTTAGCGGCAAAGCGATAGGCTGTTACAAGGTCACCCAAAGATTTCTGCTGAAAAAACCATATACAAGGTAGGTACATTGAGACGCGCAAAAATTGTTGCGACTTTCGGGCCGGCAATCGCCAGCTATGAAAACACACTTGCGGTACTGGAGGCGGGCGTCAACGTAGCCCGCATGAACATGAGCCACGGCGACTACGGCGTGCACCAGAACACGTACGAGAACGTCCGGAAGGCTGCCGAAGCTCTCGGCAAGCCCGTCGCCATCATGGCTGACTTGCAGGGACCCAAGATCCGCTTGGGCCGCTTCGCTAATGACGTAGGCTACGACCTCGCCGTGGGCGATGTTTTCACCATCACCACCGAAGATGTTCCCGGCACCAAGGACATCTGCTCCACCACCTTGAAGTCCCTCACCGAGGACGTCAAGGTTGGAGACATCATGCTGATCGACGATGGCAAGGTGTCCGTTCGGGCCACTGCCGTTGACGCAGTGAAGGTTGTCACCGAAGTTACCGTTCCAGGTAAGGTCTCCAACAACAAGGGCATCAACCTGCCCGGCGTTGCTGTGAATGTCCCTGCTTTGAGCGAAAAGGATGAGAGCGATCTTCGCTGGGCGCTTGCCTGCGGCGTAGACCTCGTTGCTCTGTCGTTTGTGCGTGATGCAGCTGATATCACTCGCGTTCACGAGATCATGGATGAAGAAGGCCGCCGCGTGCCGGTCATCGCCAAGATCGAGAAGCCGCAGGCTGTTGCCAACTTGGAAGCCATTGTTGATGCGTTTGACGCCATCATGGTTGCTCGTGGCGACTTGGGTGTGGAGCTTCCCCTGGAAGATGTCCCGCTGGTTCAGAAGAAGTGTGTTGAAATGGCACGCCGCTGGGCCAAGCCCGTTATTGTGGCAACCCAGGTTCTGGAATCCATGATTGAAAGCCCGCGCCCCACCCGCGCCGAGGCTTCGGACTGTGCAAATGCAGTGCTCGACGGCGCGGATGCAGTCATGCTCTCCGGCGAGACCAGTGTTGGTGCTTTCCCGATCGAGACCGTCAAGGTCATGGCGCGGATCATCGAAGCGGCTGAAGCTGAAGATGGCCTCAAGCTCATCCCGAAGCTGGCTTCCGAGCCGAAGACCCGCGGTGGCGTCATCACGGCAGCTGCCGTGCAGATCGCCAAGCAGCTCGATGCAAAGTACATTGCAACGTTCACGCAGTCCGGCGACTCGGCTCACCGCCTGTCCCGTCTGCGACCGTCCAAGCCGGTTCTGGCCTTCACCCCGGTGGAGAGCGTTCGCAACCAGCTCGCACTGGCTTGGGGCATTGAGCCCGTGCTGGTCCCCATGGTTTCACACACGGATGCCATGACCGAGCAGGTTGATGCGACTCTGTTGGAGAAGGGCCTCGTTGACGAAGGCGATCTGGTTGTTATTGCAGCCGGTTCCCCTCCCGGACAGGCCGGTTCCACCAACCTGGTCAAGGTTCACAAGGTAGGCGACCTCGCCGACCTGGGCAAGGCCAACGACCGTACCGGCCGCGAACGAATTGGTCCCTGGCCCACTAACTAGTAGTCACTGCTCGAGTTCATCTCGAGCCCTGACCCGTTAGAGCACGACGGCGGCACCCACCCTTCGCTTCACGCGAAAGGCTGGGTGCCGCCGTTGTTTGTTAACGGGTCCTGATTGCCGAGACCTCTTGTGGGATCCAGTGCTACCTGTCATTAGCAAATCACTCTGACCACGACGATGCAACGCCTGGCGCAGACGTACTAGAGCTTCCTCTGCGTGAAGTAATGGTCAACGTCATGGTGACGACACTGACATGTCGGCACTCTCGCATCGGATCCAGACCTAGGTCCACGTGCTGCCTGTAAGTAGAGTCTTCTTACTTCTCCACACCCCAGCGCCAGGGTGCCCAAGGCAACGGGAGCTGTCGTCGCGACGATGACACGCTCGTAGAGGGGGTAACACCTCGCGCGGTCGAACGGGTAATAGTTTATACATAAATGGGGTCTAAGGGTATACTATTACCCATGGGACGTCGAGAAATTGGTTTAACCCGCACTGCCGAGGACGCGATTGTCGTGCTCGGGCAGCAAATTCGGATGGCGCGCGCTGCGCGAGGAATGACAGCCGAGCATCTCGCTGGCACAGCCGGCATTACGCGGAAAACCTTGGCGACCATCGAGCGCGGAAGCGCCGCGAGCAGTATCGGCAACGTGTTCAACGTTGCGTCGATCGTTGGTGTCCCCCTTTTCGGGGTTGAGGATCCCAGTGAACTCATCGCGCTCCGCCGACGAGGCCAGGAACGACTCGCGCTGCTTCCCGCACGTGTCGACAAGAAGCGAAAGGACAATGACGATGGCCTCGACTTCTGACATCTATGTGTGGGCGTGGCTGCCCGAGACGACCGCGCCGGTGCCCGCTGGCCGGCTTCGGGAGGGTGCGCCCGGCCAGTTCTCCTTCGACTACGGTCGGCGGTACTTGGCGCGCGGAAATGCCATCTCCCTAGCTCCAACCCTCCCGCTATCCCAGCGAACGTTCGGACCTACTGGGTCATTGGGGCTACCTGGTGCTCTGCGCGACGCGTCACCAGATGCATGGGGCCGGCGCGTCGTTCAGTACCAAGTCACCGGTGACTGAGGTGACGCCGCCGACACGGGTGACCTTGACGAGCGCACATACCTCTTGAACTCCAGCTCCAACCGCTTCGGCGCTATTGATTTCCAGAGGTCAGTCACAGACTACGTCCCGCGCGCTACTACACCCGCCCCGCTGGAAACTCTCCTGAACGCCGCAGACCTCGTTGAAACCGGAGGCGATCTGCCGTTCGAACTCGAGCGAGCTCTCCTGAGCGGTACAGCGATGGGAGGGGCGCGACCGAAGTCGGTCATCGACGACTCAGGTCGCTAGTACATCGCGAAGTTCACCGCATCCAATGACCATTTCCTTGTGGTCGGGGCAGATGCAGCGAGCATGTTTCTCGCCAAGAAGGCGGGGCTTGACGTTGCTCGAACTCGCGTCGAGAGCGTCCTCGTTCGAGGTGTTCTGCTAGTTGAGCGATTCGACCGAACGAACGACGGCGGGCGCATCTTTGTGGCGAATGCCCTGACACTGACCGGCCTAGACGAGATGCAGGCGCGCAGCGGCAGCTATGTCGAGTTTCTGGACGCTCTTCGTAGCAACGGTGCTCCCGAGGGTAGTGCCTCCGAGCTCTTCGCGCGCATCGCATTCAACATGGCAATCTCCAACTCCGATGACCACCTTCGGAACCACACGGCACTCTGGGACGGGTCTGTAGCGATACTGAGCCCCGCCTATGACCTCTCGCCCATGAGGCGCAGCGGAGAGACGGCGTCGCAGGCCATCGCCTATGACAGGAACGGGGCAAGGAGGAATAACGTATCTGCCCTCATCGCCGCCCGTAGTCTCTATGACCTGACCAGAGACGAGGCCCATGACATCGTTGCCCGAATCGAAGGTGCTATTCGTGAGCACTGGGCGGAGGCTGCGGACTTCGGAATGCTGACCAGCGCCGACAGGCGCCTTCTATGGGGGCGGCAGTTTCTCAATCCCGGCACCCTCTACGGTTTCCGTGATTGATGAAGTTCGACCATGGGCAAAATCGCCAAGGCGGCTGTTTCGATCAGCACTCAGGAACTGCCGGCACGCCGCCGGCCAAGGGACCCTAGGCCCGGAGCGGCGTGGGGATCTATCCACTTACACAAGAAGCGCTCCGCGCTGCCCAATACAATCTCTCACCTGGGATTACCACTCTTGCTGATGGTCACAATGAACCTTTGGCTGGGGACGCGAAAGTGAGAAAATTGACATCTAAAACCTGAACCTACAGCGCCGCTGGCCGAGTTTGTCGAGACCCTTTTCGACCCAAAGTTATCCACAGGGGGCAGTATTGCCGGGTTTCGGGGTGACGCCATGCGCTACCGTTTCCACTATCCGACGAAGCGGAAGATTGTTGTTTTTGCGGGCATCGCGGACATAGCGAACATGGCTGCCTGGAGGCGATGGATGTGCGGTGCACAAGAGCGGTATGGGGAAGAGCTCTGGCGAGTGCCGCATTGGTGGCGGCCATAGCCTTGACGGGAGGCGCGCCGTCATTAGCGGTGCCCGGTGATGACGCCGCCACCGTGGATGTGGTGGAGCCTGGCCCTGCACCCGTTGTTCTGAAGGAGGGGCCGGACGGTAAAAGCTACTGGGAACTGACCGTGGAGGGCGAGGGTGCCTATATTGCGTCATGGGAGCGCTCAAGTGGGCTGTGGCGGAGTACCGATGATGCTGCCGCAGCGCTGACGGCAATGTACGACTGCACGAACAAAGCCGTGTTGAAATATTCCGACCAGTTTGCCAGTTACGGAGCGTTCAACGACGCGCCGGGGACCAAGTATGACCCCGAGACTAGATTAACCATCACCGATCCTGCGACCGTCAAGGCAAGGGACGCATGTTTGGACGACTCCCACATCAGTTCGGACCAGGTCACCAGCTTCCGGGACAAGTCAGACAAGGGGAACAAGGGGGAGTCGGGTACTTTGGTGGTCATTCAAATCCCCACGGTCTTGACCGGCCCGGGCACGCACGAGCTTTTCATCGCAAAATTCGTGTTTCTGGCAGCCGGCAATCCAGTGTGCCCGAAGAAAACGTGGGCCTCCGGCCCCGGTATCCGAGGCGGATCGATCACCACAAGATGCAACCCCATCCTGAAGGACCCCAACACGTTTACCGTGACCGTACCGCTTAATACTTCGGCAACAGTCCTTGGCGGACCGGTGGTGGAGCCGGGCACCTGGTTCGCGCCGAGCGCTTACAGCAATTTTCGGGTATTCGAGGCGGCTCCTACCGATCATTCAGGGACGTTGCTCGCCGGTCTGTTGAAAACGGCTGGACCGGCCCTGTTGCTGGGTGTGGTGGTGGCGTTGCTGGTGGCGGGATCGACGTCACTGCTGGTGGCGGGCGCCGGGGCTGGGTCCGCGTCCGGGGGCCTGACAGCAGCTGTTCGCCGTGTAGTCCCTCCATCCTGGCGATACGGCGACCCCACGTCCGCAGCTCGTATATCTCCCGCTTCGGACTCCCGCCCCTGGTGGTCCTTCTTGTTTGGTCCGGTGCACGGCCTGCGGGCGTTCCTCATCGTGCCGGCCTGTGCCGCCTTGGCTGCAGTTGGCCAGGAGGGTTTTGCGTGGACTGAACGTTCCGCCCGGATGGCCTTGTCTTTCCTAGTAGCATTCCTGCTATTGAATTATGGTTCCATGGTGGCCCGGTGGACCGTGGCGCGCCGGCATGGGCGCGGCCACTTTCCCCGGGTCACCGCGAGGCCGCTCTACGTGGTGGTGCTGCTGGCATCACTGGTCTTGGCCCGGGTGGCCGGTCCGGAGCCTGCGCTGGTTTTTGCGGCCGTGCTGGGGGTCGATTACAGTCTCAACACCAAGGATGCGGGGCCGGGCAGGCCCGCCCTTGCTGCCATCGCAGGCAGCGTGTACATGGCGGTGATGGGCCTGGTTGCATGGGCCGGATACACGTTCCTCTCTGCAAACCCTCTCGAGTCATTTATCAGGTGGAATGAGATCCAGCCGGACTATGTGGCAGCCGTCAGTGACGCAGGAGGTTTCACTACCCTCGCGGCAGGGGAGCTGCTGGCCATTGTCGCGGTGGTTGCTGTGGCTGCACTGCCGATCACGTTGTTGCCGCTTGTCCCGTTCGATGGGGCACTGGTCTGGACGTGGAACCGCGGTGCTTGGGCCGTTTGCTACATCGTTGCCGTTGCGCTGTACAGCTTTATGCTGCAGCCCTGGCCCGGGGACGGCATGCCGGTTCACTTCGCAGCGTGGCTTGGCCTCTTTGCTGTCTATGGGTTGGTTGCCGGCGGGGCGTGCGTGGTCATGGCCAGATGCAGGCGCCGAGAGCGCGTGGCCATGGACCGGGCGGAGGTCACGCCGGTGCGAAGCGAGGGATAGGGCGAGGGTTCGCGCGGGGAAGAGTTGGCCTAAACTGGAAGTGCTAGCTCAGGGAATCATGGCTCGAGTTCGCCTCGACCACTGACCCGGTAGAGCACGACGGCGGCACCCACCCTTCGCTTTACGCGAAAGGCCGGGTGCCACCGTTTTTTAACCATTTGATAGCCGGCCTAGCTTGCCGAGACAGGTTGTGTCCGGTGGTCGAGCCTGTCCAGACCCTGTTCCCAGCCAGGCACAGCCGGCACAACGAAAAATGCCGCAGTTTGACGTATCTGCCATAGTTCAAACCCTGGCAGATGCGTCAAACTCTGGCATCTCTGGTGTGAATGGACTAGTTGACTTGGTTGATGATGGTCTCGGCGACTTCGCGCATGCTCAGGCGGCGATCCATGGAGGTCTTCTGGATCCAACGGAAGGCCTCGGGCTCGGTGAGGCCCATCTTGGTGGTGAGCAGGGACTTGGCACGCTCTACGAGCTTGCGGGTGGCGAACTGTTCCTGAAGGTCGGAGACTTCCTCTTCAAGGGCCTTGATCTCCTCGTGGCGGGAGAGCGCGATCTCCAATGCGGGAATGAGATCGGCCGGGGTGAAGGGCTTGACCACGTAGGCCATGGCGCCGGCGTCACGTGCCCGCTCAACGAGTTCCTTCTGGCTGAAGGCGGTAAGGAGCACAACGGGGGCGATGCGGGCCTTGACGATGATCTCAGCAGCTGTGATGCCGTCCATGACGGGCATCTTGACGTCCATGAGAACCAGATCGGGCTTGAGTTCCTTGGCGAGCTCCACGGCCTTCTCGCCGTTGTCTGCTTCGCCGACTACGTCGTAGCCTTCGCCGCGAAGGATTTCCATGATGTCTAGGCGGATCAGTGTCTCATCCTCGGCAACAATCACACGGCGTGCGGGCGAGGTGGGGGTTGTATCCGGCTGCTCTGACACAGAAAGCTCCTTTAGGGTGGTGAGTTACACCACATTTTGTATATTTTGAGCCCTATACGGGCTCTAGTTCCACAAAACAGCCTATATGCATGTAGAGTAGTTGCGCGCACTGGTTCGGAAGCGATTCAAGAACCGGAGCGTGATCTTTGTAACAGAGTTCATTTGAACACTATTACTAAGGCCCAAGTGGCGGAACGGCAGACGCGCTGCACTCAAAATGCAGTATCGAAAGGTGTGTGGGTTCGAATCCCACCTTGGGCACACTGTGCGAAGAATGACCTCCTGGAAACGGGGGTCATTTTTCAGTACGCCCAGCATGGGCATTTGCTTGGAGGTGAAAGTCCTCTGGTCGAGAAGGTGGTTTAAGACCTAGTCAATGGCAACTGCGTCACCGTGAGGTGGGGTGGGA
>NZ_JBTNDB010000046.1:0-12038 GCF_054511175.1 Arthrobacter sp. Sr24
ACCAATACTGACCTGCCCGAGAATAGTCCCGGTAGCGTGATCCACAGCAGCCATCAAGTGCACCCTGTCCCCTCCACCGTTTTTGGCCCCACGGACTTCCTTTCCATCGATGGCGATCACTTGAGGTTTGACCTGAGCGATGATCCAGGCACCGAAAGCAGTATCAAAAACATCCCCATCAACTCGGGCGAGTACCCGTTGAATCGTGGTCACGTGAGGGACTCTAATTCCAGCTTTCGCTAGCGGGCCACGACCGGTATCGGCGGCCCATTCGGAGATTTCAGCGAAGGACTTTGCCCCGGTCAACACCGCGCAGATCGCCAACGCCAGAATTCCCGTCAGTCCATGTCTGATGCCTCGACGTTTTCTGGGATCCGGGATTGACTCTAAGACATCTCTCATCGTCCCGGGCGTCAACAAGGCCTTGGCCTGCTCGGGTACTGACTCCAACTGGCGGACAAGGGTGCTGATAGTGGAAGATGGCATGCGGGAACTCCTGTTGCACATGATTGGTCTGAACAATCACCATGTCTAACAGGAGTTCTTCATCGTTAACAGCTGAACCCGGCCAGTCTCACATTTTAAGACGGCCCCACCCGAAAACGACTTTGCATCAGCCCTGGGCACGTGCCACGCACCTGTGTCTGGCCCTCAAAACGGTACGGGCAGAGCTACTCAGACTTGCTCAGCGAGGAATTGTTGGGCGTTCAGCTAAAAAATGGATTAGTTGGTCGTCGCGAGAATGCGCTGGAAACGCCATGTTTTGAGGTCGACTAGGGCACTACCCAACAAAGTATTTGCGTCATAAGTTAATTAGGGCGGAATATTGCTAGGTACCAGCCACTAATTCCGTATAGCATCCGATCATAGATCCCGTGGGCAGACGGATTGGTCGGTTGTAGGTTGGGAAAGCTCCGCGGTTCGTTAGTGATGACTTTTTGAAGTCGTCTGTCCCTTTTTGACCTAAGGAGCTCTCTTCAACAATGGCAACTAAAACCCCATCCAATTCAGGATCTTCAGCTGCGTCAGCAGCTAAAGCAGCTTCTTGGTTACCGCTCATTGTGGTGGTGCTGACCCAGATTCAGGCCTCGTTCGCAGTCAATGCCCTTACGGTTTCCATGCAGGGCATCACCACTGACTTGAACACTCCCGCCACCTCCGTGGGAACCGCCATTACAGCCGGAACTTTCTCGATGGCTGCGTTCATCTTGCTCGGTGCCAAGATTGGCGCCCGCTACGGAACTCGCAAGGTCTTTCAAATCGCCGTTGCCATTCACGCGGCCGCCATGGCCTGTGTTGCATTAAGCGTCAGCCCCGCCATGCTGTTCATTGCGCAGGCGTCCTCCGGTGCCGTCATCGCTTTGGTCGCCCCGGCTCTGACCGTCTTTATTGCGACCAGTTACAAGGACGCTCAACAGGCCAAAGCCATCGGCTTACTGGCCGCAGCCATTCCAGCAGCAGGCGTTTTGGCTCTGCTGATTGCGGGCTGGTTTGCTACCACCATTGGCTGGCGCTACTCGTTCGGCATTATGGTGATCCTCGGTGCCATCAACTTGCTTTTGAGCTTTAGGCTCAAGGCAATCCCGGCCCAGCCCAACCTCAAGATCGACTGGACTGGCGCGTTCATTGCCGCCGCCTCCATCATCGTCCTCAGCTTTGGTTTCAGCGGAATGGCCAGTTGGGGCATCTGGAGCGCCACTGAACAGGCGCCCTTCTCTATCTTGGGCATCTCGCCGGCTCCACTGCTGATTCTGCTGGGCGTGATCGGCGGACAAATCTTCTTTGCATGGATCCGTAAGCGCCAAGGTGCCAAACTGCCGCGCATCTTTGATTTGCGAGTGCTTGCCTCCAGCTCCGAGCTGGCCATCACAGCCTGCATGGCGATCATGCTGTTCGTCGGCACGGCCGCAAATTTCCTGATCCCGCTGTACATGCAAATGGTCCAGGGGCGTTCTGGCATTGAGACGTCGTTTTCTCTGATCCCCTACACGCTGAGCATCTTCCTGGCCAGTACTTTTGTGGCCTTCCTCTACGACAAGTTCACCCCGAGCGTCATCTCCAGGATGGGCTTCATTATTGTGGCAGGTGCCCTGTGCTTGATAGCCTTCACCATCCGCAATGACTGGGGCCAGCTGTTTGTGGTTCTTGGCCTTATCTTGCTGGGCTTGGGACAGGGGGCGATCGTTGCCCTTGTCTTCAATACCTTGCTCAGTTCGGTGCCCAAGCCCCTGGCTGGCGACGTCGGTGCCTGGCGCGGACTGGTACATAACCTTTCCGGTTCAGTTGGCATCGCCGTCGCCAGTGCGTTCGCTGTAGCCATGCTTGCCTCGCAAATTTCTCTAGGTGCAAGCCAGCATCCCGAGATTTCCCAGCAATTGATTTCCGAGGTCAACATCAGTGACACCAACTTCATGACAAACGCGCAGCTGGAGGCGACCATCAAGGACCGCACGTCTAGCCCAACCGAACTTGCTGCTGCTGTGGAAGTCAACGCAGAGGCTCGTCTGCATGCCCTGCAGATTTCATTGCTGGGGCTCGCCGGGCTGGCCCTGCTGGCTATCGTTCCGGCAGGCCGCATGCCCAAGCGCCGTCAAGATGGCTTGCCTGATCTCATGGAAGCCGATGATCCAGACGCTTTGGAACTGGATGGAGCCGAAGCGAAAGACTAATCACCCTTGAGGTTTAGGCCAACCACCGGTGGGCAGTTGCCCGCCGGTGGTTGGACTTAAAGTCCAATGACAATCCTCTGGCCAAGGATCTCAGGTGGAAGGAAGCCGTGGAAGCCCCCAAACCCAACCCCACCGTGGATCACTGGAATATCGCCGAAGCGAACGGTCCCAGAAAACACAAATTTCACGCTCAATTCTATTC
This sequence comes from Arthrobacter sp. Sr24, assembly GCF_054511175.1. Lineage (NCBI taxonomy): Bacteria > Bacillati > Actinomycetota > Actinomycetes > Micrococcales > Micrococcaceae > Arthrobacter > Arthrobacter sp. Sr24. Next base: position 2,872 of record NZ_JBTNDB010000046.1, read on the forward strand.
AGAATCAGCTATTTATGGACTGATCAGTGTTTCGGCGCTCATCATCGTCACGGACAAATATGACATCACAGCATATGAGATGTTTTCCAGGGTATTGCTGACAGTGATTGTTTTTTGGGTGGCACATTTTTTTGCCAACGTGGTTGCCCATCTCAGTAAAAACCAAGACGGTTTACCGCACTTCAAAGAATCCTTCACGTACGCCTTCAGTCACTCAATTGGTCTACTGCTCGCTGCCATAATTCCCTTGGCTATCGTCCTATTCGGAGTTTTAGATCTTGTCAACGACGATACCGCCGTCTGGGTTGCCCTCTGGGTGGACGTAAGCTTGCTGACACTCTTCGGCTTTCTCAGCTCCCGCAGTTGGACTCGTAAGCTGCATTATCGCGTCGGTGCGGCACTTGTGACTACGCTCTTAGGTGTTGGCATCGTGCTCCTCAAAGCTCTCATCCACTAGTGTTGCGCTCGTGAATGAGATCTGGGATCATTTCGAAGCCTGCAATTTCGGTATATTGGCCTACCAGAGATTCGCCTAGTAGAGACAGGTCGGGGAGAGAGTGATATGAACAATTTGGGGACACTTCATCCTTTTGCGACTCCGACGGTGCGTCTGAGTCGACTTTTTGAATCGTTCGACGCAGAAATCTATGCAAAGTTGGACCTGCTACAGCTTGCCGGCAGTACCAAAGAACGCACTGCAAATGGCTTGATTGAAGACTTACTCAGTTCGGGTCGGCTGCTACCCGGAGGCATGATCATTGAATCGACATCGGGGAATTTGGGCATTGCGCTGGCCCGGCAGTGTGTGGTTCGTGGCATCCAGTTCACTGCCGTGGTTGATGAGAACGCCAACGCTCTCGCTCTGGAGATTATGCGAGCGTATGGCGCCACAGTGGATCTCGTGCAGACACCGGCCGACGGTAACAAGCTCGCCGCTCGCCGCGGACGTGTTCAGGACCTACTTGCTGCTAACCCAGGATCGGTGACCACCAACCAGTACGGTTCACCGGCAAATCCGCGGGCTCACTTCGAGTCCACCATGCCCGAGATCATGGCCGGTTCCGGAGGGGATCTCGATTATCTATTCGTTGCCACCAGCACCACCGGAACATTGCTGGGCTGCCAGCAGTACATTCGCGAGCATGGGCTAAACACCAAGGTGGTGGCGGTGGATTCTGTGGGCTCCGTCCTCTTTGGTGGAGAATCCGGTACTCGGCGGTTGCCCGGGCTCGGCGCAGGTGTCTTGCCGGAACTTGCCGCCGGAGCTGAACCCGATCTCGTTTTCCAAACGGAGGAGATTGATATGGTCCGCGGATGCCGCCTATTGGCCCGTCGAGAGGGCATTTTGGCGGGGGCCTCTACGGGAGCCATCGTTGCAGCCATGGGAAGACTCCTGCCCACTCTCGAACCCGGTGCGCGCATCGCCTTTATTGTTCACGATACCGGCGTGCCCTATCTACAAACGGTCTACAACGATGCATGGGTACGTGCCACTCTCAATGCGGAGCCGGGCCCGGAGCCCGACGAAGTCACGGCCCCGTGATTCGCCTTGCCGTGGTGGGCGGGGGACCCAAGAGCTTATTCGCACTGCTTGCCCTCCATGATCTGATCCCGGCCGGCTCTAGACCAAGTATCCGCGTGGACGTCTACGACCCACACACTCCCGGATCGGGCAGTGTGTGGCGAGAGGGCCAGCCCCAAGTACTGCGTCTGAACGTGAACGCTGGCATTGTGGATGCCTCCTGGAGTCTGTGCGGGGAGAACTTCACTAGCTGGCTCAACCACACAGCCCCTGAACTCAGTGATGAAAAGTATCCGCCGCGGGTCCTGGTGGGCCGCTACCTGCGAGAGCAATTTGAGCTCCTGATCCGGCAGGGAAACATGTCTGTGATTCACGTGCCTCTCGCCGTGGCCGCTCTCGAGCGTGAGGGTACGCAATGGAGGCTTGAGGGAGAGTTCGGCAGTGAACTCTATGATGAAGTCCTGCTGGCAACCGGACATGGGCTGGGGGATGCGGAGCGTGCGCAATCACTTCCTGTGGGGCCTTCGACTGGCGAATTTGCGCAGGGCGTACTCCTGCCTGGCGCGCTCCTGCAGGGCGCGCTGAATCCGCACCCCTTGATCGGCAATTACGATTCCTTGACCACGTCGGATGTAGGTGCACAGCAAAGCGTGTGGATCCGTGGTGCTGCACTGACGGCTTACGACGTGGCCCTGCTCCTCACCGAGGGCCGCGGCGGCTCATGGGAGGGCCTCATGAGTGGCGAACATAGCGGTGAACAGCTAGCGAACGTGCGCTACATTCCCAGCGGACGCGAGCCGCAGCGCATCACGTTTGCCTCCCGCCGCGGTCTGCTGATGGACCCCAAGAGTGAGACAGTGCCGGAAACGATTACCGCCTGCATTGAGCGATTCAAGCCCCGGTTGAGTGAGTGGGACAAGCAGTCCCATCAAGCCACGTCCGACGCCGGGCGGTTGGCTGGGCTGTGGACAGTTCTTCTGCGCTGCGCTCAAGAATGTGCCCAGATCATGGGTGTGCAGCCGAGTGCTTTGGCGCTGTGGCGCACCGCGCTGACTGGGGTGTCGGAAACTGTGCGAAGCGGCGTTGCCGCTACACAGAGTTCATGCGTAGAAAATGAACGGATGCCGCGGGAGCAGATGCCGCGGGATGAGAAGTCAGGATTCCGGGGGCCAGCAGCGCTAGAGCCCGCTGGACAACTGCGCCAGAGCCTTTTAGTCAACCATTATCGGGCACCTCTCACCACGGGATGGCTGTGGGCTCGCGTATGGTCAGGGCTTTATGCCGAGTTGATTGCGGTGATGGATCGAAGCTCATACAACCAGCGGGACAGGCGGCAGTTTTCACGGGTTGCTGGCAACCTCGAGCGCTTTGCCTTTGGTCCGCCAGAACTCACTGCCCGCAAACTCCTAGCGCTTTTTGAGTTCGGCCTTCTTCATCTGGCTGCTGTAGGCGAAGAGCCAGAACCCGGTGTGGTGCTCATCGACGCAGTGACTCCGGGACCCGGAGTGCTCGTGGCGCCCGCTCCGGAGGGACAGCGCGCCAGTAACTTATACGCCGGTCTCCTTCGAGACGGTCATCTCATGATCCGCGCGGGGGAGCGTGGCCTACTGACCGACAAGGACGGAACGTGCCTAGCTCGGGACGGCTCCAGAACGCAGTCACTGGCTGCCGTGGGACGCCCCACCGAGGACCCTACGCTGGGTCATGACACGCTCAACCGCTCACTGCATGGTGAATACCAGCTGTGGGCTCAGCGAATCGCCCACCTTATTGCTACGAAACCTGTACTGAAAGAGTCATGATGCGCCAAAAAATGTATGGCACCGCACCGCTGACAGCTCGGCTCGAACCATGGATGGAGGATCTGCTCAACGATCCGCAGCAGTGCCGGGAGTTGATTGAGACCCATGGAACGCCAGTCAATGTTCACGATTTCCGCTCCATGGGCCGCAATGTTGCAGAGCTACGCGCTGCTGCGGCCTCCCACGACATCGACTTTCAGATCTATTTTGCTCGCAAGGCCAACAAGACACTGGGAGCCATTGATCAAGCTGTTCGCGAGAACTGTGGCATCGATGTGGCCAGTTTGAACGAGCTCCGTCAATGCCTCCAACGGGGCGTTCCGGCAGAAAGCATCATCGTCACGGCGGCGGTCAAATCCGCAGAATTGCTGACGCTGGCTATCGCTTCAGGGGTGATCATCAGTGTAGATAATGACGAGGAGCTGCGCGACGCACTCGAACTCACAGGTGCTGAGCATCAGCCACTGAACGTAGCACTTCGCCTGGCGATCACCCATGAATCGATCCCGGCTACCCGCTTTGGGCTCCCGGCTGCTCAGTGGAAGGAAGCCTTACATGAGGATGATCTGAAGGGTCGCGTCAATGTCGCTGGAATCCACTTCCACCTCAACGGATACGAAGCGCAGGCCCGGGCCATCGGCATTACTGAATCGCTAGTACTCATTGAACAGTTGCGCACGCTCGGGCACGCTCCACGCTTTGTGGACATGGGTGGCGGAATCCCCATGTCGTATTTGGATAGTGCCTCAGAATGGGAGAACTTTTGGACAGCTCTGAAACAGCTCCCGGCAGGGGACGAATCGCTGACCTGGAAGTCCGATCGGCTCGAGTCAGGCGTCTACCCCTATCACCAGGAACTTATCCGGGGAGAGTGGCTCGAAAAAGTACTCAGTACTGTTCCAGCATCTGGATTGCTAGCGGAGCAGTCCGTGGCGCAAGCCTTAAACGCAGCGCAAGTTCAGTTGCGCTGCGAACCTGGGCGATCTTTGTTGGACGGATGCGGGCTCACACTCGCTGAGGTGGCTTTCACCAAGCGCCGCAGCGATGGGGTCCCGCTGGTGGGCCTGCATATGAACCGGACTCAGTGCAGATCCACATCAGCTGACTTCTTGCTGGATCCAGTGCTCGTTCACGCCACGAACCCGCGACGGGCGGGACGGCCTAGAAGCACGGACAGCGCATTTCTCGTAGGGGCTTATTGCATTGAGGAGGAACTGTTGCTGCGCCGGCGCTTCGAGTTTCCGGCCGGAGTTACCGCTGGAGATCTGGTGGCGTTCCCCAACACGGCCGGCTATCTCATGCACATCGTGGAAAGCGCCTCACATCAATTGCCGCTAGCCGCCAATGTCCTCCGGGCCAGCGATAGCGACGCAGACTTTACGAGCGACGGCGGCCGGTGGGTGGTAGACGACATCGAGAAGTCCAGCTGACGTCAGTGCCACCTAGCCTGGTCCGGACCCTTCATACGACTAGATGAAGAGGCTCCTCGCCTCTGGCAATCCGGCGCAGCTGTTCAACGGTTATCTCCGTGGCTAGCCGAATGAACTCAGCGGTGTTGCCTGCCATATGAGGAGTGATGAGGCAGCCGGGCGCATCCCAGAGAGGGTGATCGGCCGGCAGCGGTTCCGGGTCAGTGACATCCAAGGCAGCCCGCAGCCGCCCGGAACTCAGCTCGGCTAGCAGGGCATCGGTGTCCACGACAGGACCGCGCCCAATGTTGACCAGCAGTGCCCCGTCCTTCATACGTGCAAGAAAGTGAGCATCCACCAAGTGTGCGGTTGAATCGTTGTGGGGGAGCGTCACCACCACAACGTCCGCCTGAGGAAGCAGCTCCGGCAGTTCGGCCGTGCCGTGGATCTTGCGTCCGTCATCTAGGACTCGGGCCCGGCTCGCAACGGGAATCAAAGCGGCCGGACGAAACGGGTCCAGCCGCGAAAAGAGCTCCTTGCCCACCCCGCCATAACCCAGCACTAGAACCACCGATCCGTGCAGCGAACTGGTCCAGAGTGGCGCCCAGTCATGCCGGCTCTGCTGCACGGCCGCCGTCGGCAGTTCACGCAGTGCCGCGAGAATCAGCGCCATGCCGTGCTCGGCTGTGGCATCTTCCACCGCTCCACGAGAATTACTTAGCGTCACGGCAGCTGGCATGTGGGCAAGAATCCAATCGGAGCCAATGGAGAGTAAGTGCACGTGGCGAAGACCTGGAATGCTCCCCACCCGCGCCCGATTCTCGAATTCCCGCGGCCGCTCAGTGACCAGCACATCCGCGGCTGGCGCATCCTCCGGGCTATCGTTGATGTGCCAGACGATCGCTTCAATCTCCGGGCTCCGGATCTCTTGCGCAAAAAGGGCCGTGGGGACAAGGACACGCAGAGTCAAAGGTCTTCCATTCTGTAGCTGTCAGCAGATTTCAGGATAGAACAGGTACGACGCCGGCGTTCACCACACTGACCCATGTCAGCACTCCTGTGGGTTTCTACTGGCTTGTCGATTGGGGACAAGACGGCGCATCATCTGACCGCGCAATGCTCCGGGCAGGTTTTGACCGCGCGGACCACCGGCCCAAGGTAATCCGGAATGCAGACCTCAAGCCGGGGCCGCTCAATGGTGCGCAGCACGGATTCCACGGTGGTCTCCGGCGTGAGGAGTTTCGCAGTTCCTGTGGCGGTTCCTGCTGCTAGTGCCGTATTGACCACGGATTGCGTGATGACGGAAATTTGAACGGGGGAGCGGTGGAACTCCTCGCGGACCGCCCCAAGGTAGCCCAGTACGTCGTATTTGTTGGCCGCGCAGCTGGCTTCCCCGGGCATGGTCACAATGGAAGCGGCGGAGGCGATGGTGATGATATGTTCGGGATCGCGGGCCTGCATCCGTGGCGCCTAGCGCGGCAAGACATTAGCGGAGCTCTTCTGATTGCAGGGGATGGGTTGGTCCGGTGTGTGCACGGGTTGGGGCACCGCATACTTGCGCAGGTTGCCCGGGGTGAGGGCGCCGATGCGCAACTGAATCCCGGTGATCCACCACGGCACCCATCCAGGCGATGCGACCTGGTCGCTGGGTTTGCCGAGCAGAAATTTGCGCAGTACCCACTGTCTGCGACGAATTGATAGCTGCGCACTGTTTGCCCTGGGTGAGAGGCTTCCACGGCGGTGTCTATGGCCGAATTTCCTGCGCCAATCACCACCACGTCGCGGCCTTCAAATGGATCTCCGGAACGGTCATCATGAGCGTGGATTTGTTCGCCGTCGAAGGTCCCTTGATGCGTACCAGTCTGAAAATGCCATTCGGACCCCAGGGGTGATGAGTTCCGGAATTTCGTAACAGGTAGATTGCCCATCGGGGTTATCCAAAAGCCAGTGGCCACCCACTGCGCTGCCCTGCTCGAAGCAGTCGAAGGTAACCCCTGCCTCTTACAACGCTTTTGCTGCGGCGAAGCCGGCGGATCCCGCAGCAATGATGCAGGTCCGGGACAAGCAAACATTGACTGGGCTGGGATCCAGAACCGCAGGGGCAGGGTATTCGGCCACACGTGTTCAGGCCGTGTGCCGCTGGCGAAGGTCTCCGTCCGGTTCTTGTATCGGCTCTGCTTCGACCACCATGAATTGCTGACGCGGCTCTACCTTGATCAGTATGAAGAGGTAGTGGAGGCCATGGTGGCCAGACCCAGCAATCCGGGGTCAGACCTCTTGACCGCCGCCAGCGCCGTCTCGCGATTCGCCGCTTGGCTATAGCACTGGATGACGCATTCGAGAACTTTGCCAGCGCCGGGCTGATCAGATCGCCACAGTGATTCTCCGGTTTGCCGGTCGGGTTTCGGGTCTACAGGCGGGGTGAGCCAGCCGCGAACCAGGAATCAATGACTGCCAGGGCAACCTTCGCCGAACGCTCGGCGGCGTCGTCCACATGGGTCAGGAAATCAGCGTCGGATGCCGGTCCGCATAGATCGGAAATCCCTCGGATGGCTACGAAAGGCGCGCCATACACGTGGCAAGTCTGTGCGATCGCCGAGGATTCCATGTCAGTGGCAAGCACTCCTTCGAACCGATCCTTGATGACAGGGGCTCGGTCGTGGCCCACAAACTTGTAACTTGAGACCAGCAGCCCATGGTGAACTGTGTTCACCATTCCTTCTCCTGCGGAAGTGAGCGTCCGCGGTGTGGAGTCGATGAGCGGCACAAGCGAGTCCATCACCGGGTAGGACGCCGGCATGCCCGGTACCTGACCGAGCTGATAACCGAAGGCGCGGGCGTCTGCGTCGGCGTTGATCGTGTCGGTGCCGATGACCACATCGCCGACCCTGACGTCATCGCCCAGACCACCGGCTGAGCCGGCGCTGATCACCAGAGGAGGGGACGCGCCGTCGTTCTTCTGCTGGGTTAAGAGCAGCGCAGAAGTGGCCGCACCCGCTGCGTTCACCAGGCCAATGCCGCCGTGCACCAGCAGAATGTTGTGGCCGATGATGACACTGGCGCGGTGGATGGAATTGCCCTCCCGGACCGGCTCCGCCACTGAATCAGCGAGCTGCAGGAAGGGAGCCAACTCCTCTTCCATGGCGACGATGACAATGACGTCGGCCGGAGTGTTCTGCGCAGGATAGCTCGCGGTCGGATTAGTAGCGTTCACAATGGTCGTGCTCACGCGGTGACCTGCGCCCACTCGTCGCGCTTGGCGAGGAACGTGCGGGCAACGTCTTTGGCGCCGTCGAGGGAGTGGCTTTCGCCCCAGCCGCACTGGATTTCATTGGCGGCAGGAACTTCGATAGCCACCAAAACTTCCTTGAGCGTGGCCTCAATCAGCTCCATGACGGCCGGCAGGTCAGGCTCGCCTGCAAGAATCAGGTAGTAGCCCGTCTGGCAGCCCATGGGGGAGAAATCAATGACGGCATCCGAGTGGTTGCGTGAACATTCGGCAAAAAGGTGCTCTAGGGAGTGAACAGATTTCATGTCCAGGTGCGCCACGTTGGGCTGGGTGAAACGCACGTCGTACTTGGTCAAGACATCGCCGTGCGGCAGCTGCTTGCGGTCGGCAACCCGAACGTATGGTGCGACGACGGTGCGGTGGTCAAGGTTGAACGACTCGACGTTCATGCGTGAAGTATTCATGGGGTGCTTTCCTGACGTGAGTGTCGAAGCCGGACCGCCTCGGGCCCGCTATCTGGCCACGTCTATCTTAGCCGGTGAGAAAGGAAACGCGGGTGGCTCGGTGTGGAGGTTGGCGCCGGTGATGGTGTTGGCATTGTGGGCGCCGTGGAGATGGTTCGCTGCAGAGCTCTTCGCGCTTTCTCAACTTTTTTGACGCCGCCCATGGCCGTCGGTACGCCCAACAACGAAGTGGGTCCGATCGCAGGGCCTGAATTCAAGCGCGGTGACAACTACATAGTTGGGCTGGTCCCTCGGAGATGCTCCCACACACTTCGTCTATGATCTCGGGTTTGAGAAGGCCAGATACCTGATCTCATGCGTCTCGTAACTCGCTATTGCCCTTGGCGCCGCCGCAACCGTGTCCGCTTGTGCTCCTGCTCTTGAGCCGCTGTTGTCCTGTGATGGGCGACGGCGGTTCTTGCGTTCGGGTGGGTCGGCGCCGGTTCCGGTTCGGCGTGTGTCAGCGCTGCTCACAGTTCTACTCGTAGCTCTCCTCGTCAGCCCTACTTGTCAGTCCTACTCGGGACGGGCAAGTGTCGGTGTCCAGGAAACATTCTTCGAAGTTACTTTCGGGTATGTATTGCGGTTGCATGTCGGTGGGTTTAGTGTTGTTGTATGAGTATTCGGGAGGTGTTCCCCGGGGACCGGGGTGGTGACGCTACACAGGATGTGGCGGCGCTGCTGGCTGGGATTACTCTTCCT
>NZ_JBTNDB010000047.1:0-8877 GCF_054511175.1 Arthrobacter sp. Sr24
ACCTCCGAGGCTCTGCCCTAGGCTTCCGGAATCTCACCAACTACGTCGCCAGATCGTTGCTGGAATCCGGAGGCTTCAGACCGAAACTACACTCTGAATTCTGAAGAGCCCCTAAACAACTACCTTTGCTTGGCGCACAGAAAGGGGGCCTGGGCGATTCCTCGCCCAGGCCCCCTATTTTTTATATCCCGTGTCATGCCCCGAGGTAGTTACCGCTGTTTGTCCACCTTGACGAAGAAGGACAAGGCTAGGCCAATGGTGGCCAAGATGGCGCCAATGATGAAGGCTGCGTGCGCACCGGAGAACAGCGCGTGGGCCATATCCGAACCCTCTTCAAGCATCCCTGCGGAAAGCAGGGACATCACGGTCACGAAGATCGTGGTGCCGATAGCTCCACCGAGCTGCTGGCCGGTGTTGAAGATGGCCGAGCCGTGGCCATACAGCCGGGGCTCGACGGTGGTCATAGCTGAGCTCATCAGGCCGGTCATCAGCAGGGCGAGGCCGATGGAGAAGACAATGTGACTAATCATGAAGACCCACAGTGCGGTGTCAGAATCCACTGTCACGTACATCCACTGGCCTAGGGCGAGCATAGCCGCACCCGGAATCAGGACGGGGCGTGACCCGAAACGGTCATAGATGCGTCCAAAGATCGGTGCCGCAATTACCTGGGCCAATCCGCCGGGCAGCAGCATCATCCCGATCGCCAGTGTGGTGAAGCCTGCGCCTGATTCGAGAATGATCGGCAACACGACAATGGTGCCCAAAAGGGTACCCATGGCGATCATGATCATCAGCACGGAGAAAGTGAAGGTACGGGACTTGAACGGTGTCAGATTCAGCAATTCCTTGCCGTCGCGAGTCAGTCGGACCTGTCGCTTAATGAACAGGCCGAGGGACGTCAGGCCGATGACGAAGCAGCCGACTGTGAGGGCAATATTTTCGCCTGCGTGCTCCAGACTGGAAATGCCGTAGACCAGCAAACCAAACGCCAAGGCGGAAAGAATTACCGAGACGACGTCGAGCGGGAGCTTGCGCGTGCTGTTCGGGACCTTGATGAAGATGATGCCCAGGACCAGGATGATCACGGCCAGTGGCGCCATGAGAATGAAGATGTAGTGCCAGGTAAAGGCACTAACTATGGCCCCGGAAACTGTCGGGCCGATGGCCGGACCCACGGAGATGACGATCGAGTTCAGACCCATAATGGCACCGCGCTTGTGCATGGGCACCAGAGTCAGCGTTGTGGTCATCAATAGCGGCAGAACGATGGCGGTGCCGAGTGCCTGGATGATACGGGCAACCAGCAGGACCACGAAGCTCGGCGCGAAGATTGCCAGCACGGTTCCTGCCAAAAAGCTGACGAGCGCAAAAATGAACAAGCTCCGTGCACTGAAACGCTGCAGCAGATAGCCCGTGGTCGGGATAACTACCGACATAGTCAGCAGGAATCCGGTGGTCAGCCACTGCCCAGCTGCCGCCGAGACGGAAAGATCCGCCATAATCGCCGGAAGCGCTACGCTGAGCACCGTCTCATTCAGAATCATCAGGAACGCGGCCAGGGCCAGGGCGCCGATGATTCCGGTGAGCTGCTTTGTTGACAGCTCTGGCCGGGGCCGCTGGACTGAGGCAGACGGCGGGGAAATCGTGTCTTCTGTGGTCAGGGCCAAAGGAAGGTACCTCTTCTGTAATATTTGAACTATCGAAATCATGTCACGGTCTGACAGATTTCATATGCCAAACCTGTCAGAGTGTGACGTAAAATATAGCTTGACGAGCTCCGTCGCCTGCCGGAGCGCCTCCACTAGTGAAGCGAGCTGAGCTTTGGGTATCCGCGAAGAACGCCGCGCGCAGATGATGCGCGAGATCCAAGGCGCCACATTGGACCTGGTTGAAGAACAAGGCCTCGACGCCACGACCATCGGCCATATTGCCGAACGCGTGGGCATTTCCGAGCGGACGGTCTTTCGCTATTACTCCTCCAAGGAGCACGCCCTCATGCCCGCTCAGCGGGGGCTGATCGAAACGCTGGTTGCCACTGAGAGCACGCACTCCAGCGCCTCCGGAATTCTAGAAGATCTGTTGGCGGTGTGCCGCGGACTCTTTGCCATGGAGGTCGAGCAGAGTGACTTCCGTAGAATTTCCCGTCTGATGGTCAGTGAACCGGAGATGCTGCGGGTTGTCACGCGGCAGGAGCGGGATCTAGTCGAAGGACTTAGCGCTACCCTGATCCAACGCGGCCCACTGGGTGCGATCCAGGCGCTCCTGGTTGCCGAGGTAGTGACTGCCGCCTGGCGGGTAGCCTGGCAGACTTTCGCCCGGAAGGAATTCGACGGAGTTGAAACCGACCCGGTGGACTTGTTCGATCAAACTGTCCACGAGTTGGGAAAGCTGTTCCTACGTAACTGAGACCTCGATCGGCGGAGCTCAAGTACGCCGATGCTTTGTTCCCGTGCGGCCGCCCCTTGGCGGACTGCAACCAGAACTGGATGATCGCTCCGCTAGCGAACATCACCATGCAGAACGGGTGTTTACCGGGGGCGAAGCCAGCTCCTTGCCTGATGTTCCGTTCTCTTGGAGCCCCTAAGAGTGGAGCCTGTACGCGTGGAGTTTTTTGGCAGCGTGTCGGCGAAGCGGCCGAGGGTCACCACATTCTCTGTATAGAGCGCACCAATCTCTTCAATGTGACGAACCTAGACGATCGTCAACTACGCTGCAACGGCCCCTGATGGAAGCGAAACTGCCTGCCAGCTTGCGTTTGATGCAGCGGCGGAAATCTTTGCCAGCTCGAGCTCGAGCACGGCATTTTCTGGATGTACTCGTGGCTGCCTTCGAGGCCGATCATCCAGACGATCGCAGCCAATTGCAGTGTGCCGCTCTATGCCCTGCCACCGCCCCGCAACGACCAAAACGCTCAAGTTATTTCAGATCCCTGCAGCTAGAAGATATCACCGACGTCTGGAAAGCCCGCGGCGCCGAAGCTGGGCTCTTCGTAGCCGTTATTGGAGACGAGAACATCGCCACCGCTGCAATGCGGCGGCGGACTTTGTGCGCGGGTAGCCTTGCTATGAACGCTGGACCCCATTCACCCGTGAAGGATGCAATCCCCATGCCCCACTTCGACCTCGTCATCATCGGCACCGGCTCTGGAAACTCCATTCCCGGCCCAGAGTTTGATCATTGGAACATTGCCATCGTGGAAGACGGTCATTTTGGCGGGACCTGCCTGAATGTTGGCTGCATTCCCACCAAGATGTTCGTGCACCCGGCGGAGTTGGCCGATGCCGCCCGCCACGGCAAGGCGCTGGGAATCGATTCTCAGCTGAACTCCGTGGACTGGCCAGGTATCCGGGACAGGATCTTCGGACGGATCGACGCCATCGAATCCGGTGGCCGGCAATACCGCGAAGGCCCTGAGTGCCCCAACATCACGGTCTTCGCCGGGCGCGGCCGCTTCTCCGGACACAAAGAGCTGCACATTGACCTGCACGACGGCGGCAGCACCCAAGTGACCGCCGACAGATTTGTTCTGGCTGCGGGTTCGCACGCTGTGGTCCCGGATACTCCCGGCCTCGCTGATAGCACCACCCAAAGCGCGGCGGTCTTTCATACCTCCGATTCAATTATGCGATTGGAGACGCTGCCCGCCAGCATGGTCATTCTGGGTGGTGGATACATTGCCGCCGAGTTTGCGCACGTATTTTCCTCCTTTGGCGTGCACGTCACTCAAATCGCGCGAGGGAAAAGGCTGCTCAAATCTCAAGATGACGATGTCTCGGTTCAGTTCACCAAGGAGGCCGCGGCGCGCTACACAGTCCTGCTGGAAACCAAGGTGAGCAACGTGGCGGACACAGCGGACGGCGTCGAACTTCAACTGATGGGGCCGAATGGGCCGCACGCTCTGAAAGCGGATGTGTTACTCGTGGCCACGGGGCGCAAACCCAACGGGGCCACTTTAAATGTGGAAAAGACTGGCGTGGAATTGGACCATCATGGGCGAGTGGTGGTTGATGAGCATCAGCGCACGGGCGTTGACGGGATTTACGCGCTGGGCGACATCTCCTCCAAATACCAGCTCAAACATGTGGCCAATCACGAGGCAAAGGTGGTTAAGCACAACTTGGCCCACCCTGAGGCGCTCATCAGCTCAGATCACCGATTTGTGCCGGCCGCAGTATTCAGCGATCCGCAGATTGCCTCGGTTGGGATCACGGAGTCGCACGCCATCAAGGCCGGAATTGAGTATGTGGTGAAAGTGCAAAACTATGGCGACATTGCGGCAGGTTGGGCGCGTGAGGACACGGGCCATTTCCTGAAGGTACTGGCCGATCCTGCCACTGGTTTGCTGTTGGGGGCGCATGCGATTGGACCGGAATCAGCCACCATCATTCAACCGCTGATCCAAGCCATGCACTTTGGCCAAACCGCCCACGATGTGGCTAAGAAGCAGTACTGGATTCACCCCGCCTTGTCCGAGCTGGTGGAGAACGCGCTGCTTGGTCTGCCGGAGCCCACAGCGAACGCTTAGGCAGGTTTTAGAGCAGTCAGGTTTTAGAGCAGTTCAGCTACCCGTTGCACGCCGGCCCGAATCTGCGCAATGGAAGCGGCGCTAAAGGATAGGCGGATGAACGGGGCGGGTGGCTCATCTACGAAGTATTGCTTGCCGTCGCCGATCAGCACTCCTGCTTGGTGGGCTTTTGTTGTCAAGGTTGTGGAATTGCTGCCTTCTGGAAGCCTGACCCACAGGTGAATGCCGCCGGTGGGAATGTTTGGCACCTTAGCACCGGTCATTGATGCATGAATCTCGTCCACCATGGCATCGCGACGTTCCAGCAATCCAGCGCGCAGTCGTGTCACGTGGCGCGGCCAGGCGGAGGAGGTCAGCAGGCCCAACGCGATTTCTTGCGTCAGCGGTGGCACGCATATGTCATCGGCAATACGGGCGGTGCGCAGTCGTTCCCCTGCCGGGCCCCTTGCAGCAATGGCGCCCACGCGTAATCCTGGCGCGGCAGGCTTGGTCAAGGTGGCGATGGAGACCACATGCCCATCCGGGTCCTGGGTGAACAGCGGCGGTGGAGCGTTGCCATCGAGGGACAGGTTCCGTGCCCAGTCGTCCTCGATGATGAAGGCACCGTAACGCTTCGCCAAAGCCAACACCTCCACGCGGCGTTCGGCACTGAGGATGGCACCGGACGGATTCGCGTAACAAGGCTGGAGATAGATGAGCTTAGCGTGCGTGCGCTCCAGAGCATCGGCCAGTTTCGCCGGGATGATTCCGTGCTCATCGGCTTGCACTGCGGCCAGGTTCAATCCCGCGGACTGTGCGGCGATGGCCGCCCCAGGGTAGCTGGGGCTTTCAGTGATAAGCGTTGAGCCGGGATCGGCCAAAGTGCGCATCGCAAACACCAGCGACTGCTGCCCGCCCGGCATGATCAGCATGTCCTCCGGATCCGCACTGAGCTGGCTGGCAAATGCACCGCGCAATTCCGGAAGTCCCATGGGCGGAGCCATGGTCCAAGCCCGGTGGCTTTTAGCGCACCGGACACCGAGCGTGCGTAACTCATCAAAAGGTTGCAGCTCCGGAGCCAGATAACCCCATGACAATTGAACCTGACCGGATGTGCTTTGTGAATGGAGCCGGCCGGCGCGGGCCGCATCCACCCGTGAACGGCCCAGGGTGGAGGACTGCCAGGCGTAATCAGGTTCAGCTAACTGGTTGCGGCTAGCTGGGCCATGCTGCAGCGGATGCTGCAGTTCATTCGACTCCTCCCGGCCCGCCACAAAGGTGCCACGGCCTGGCTCTGCTCTGACGATTCCCAGGCCCGAGAGTGTGCTGATGGCTTGAGTAATAGTCACGGGGCTGGCGCCATAGGTCTTTGATAGCTGCCTGACGGAGGGCAACTTATCCCCCACGCGCATCACGGCCGCCTGCTGCTTGAGCAACTCAGAGATATCGGCGGCCCGGTTATTGATCGACATGGGAACCAGTCAATAACGTTACTGTCCGAAATCCAACACAGTGTTACTCATCATTTCGCGAACTTAGGAACGTGTCATGATCCGCACTCAGCAGAATTTGCCCTGAATCATGAGAAGACAACAAGTCCATAAAGAGCGAAGACCGCCAAGTGGGTAGCTCCGTGCACCATTGTGAGCTTCTTCGAGCCGAACGTGGTCACCGACAGCAGCAGGGTGACGCCAAGTAGCAATAGATTGGCCGGCGACTCGGCCAAAGCAACCTCTTGTCCCGTGAGCATGCCGATCAAGAGCACGACCGGGATAGTCAGACCCACCGTGGAGACGAGGGCCCCGTGGCAGAGATTGCTGACCCGTTGGGCTTCCCCTGCTAAAGCGGCACGCACAGAAGTGATGGATTCCGGAAGAAATACGATCATGGCGATCAGAAGACCTGAGAGCGCCACAGGGGCGCCCACACGGCCGAGCCCGTCGTCCAAAAGTGTTGCCATATCGTGTGAGAGCAGCACAATGGGTAGCACCGTGACCACCAGCGTGCCCATGCGCAGAAGGATCTCCGTACGGTGCTTGGTGAGGATGGCAGTTATAGGCATCGCACTAGTGGTGCCCCCACGGGAAGGCGAGATGGAGCGTTCGGAGGAGACGCCGTCGTTCTTGGTTTTGATTCTTGATGTGGCACCTGGTGTGGGGATCTCCAGGCGGGGGTCAACCTCAGTGAAATCGCCAGCTTGGGGGCCCATCTGACGTACCAGGAAGAACGCGTAGAGGCCAAAGGCGAGCAGAATGACGGGAATGCTTTGGCCAGATGTGTAGGAGCCATCGTGACCGATCAAAGCCGGGAGTGCGAAGGCGATTGAGGTGAGGACGATGATCATGGCCAGGTATGCGGAGGTTCCGGTGCGGTTGTGCCTGAGTGAGCCGTGCCTGAGCCCGCCGAGCAGTAGTGAGAGGCCAATGACGGCGTTGAGGATGATCATGGAAACGGCCATCACGGAGTCGCGCGCGATGGTTGCATGCTCGCCGGGGCCCAGCATGACCGCGGATATTAAGACCACCTCGATCAGGACGATCGACAGCGTCAGCACCAGTGAACCGTAGGGATCCCCGAGGCGGCGGGCGAGATGTTCGGCCTCGTGAACTACGCCGAAAGAACAGATCAAGATAATGGCAATGATG
This sequence comes from Arthrobacter sp. Sr24, assembly GCF_054511175.1. Taxonomy (NCBI): domain Bacteria; kingdom Bacillati; phylum Actinomycetota; class Actinomycetes; order Micrococcales; family Micrococcaceae; genus Arthrobacter; species Arthrobacter sp. Sr24. Next base: position 7,153 of record NZ_JBTNDB010000047.1, read on the forward strand.
GCGGCCAAGACGGTGACTAGCAACGGAGTGGGAACCGGCGGAGTAAGGAGTGGGCCCATGAGGAATAATACCGCCACCGCAAACCAGCCGATAATAATTCGGGCCAGTGCGATGGGGGTCAAAATTGAGCGGGCGGCTGTTGTGAGCATGGGTTCAAACCTGTTCTACGAGGTCGTCCCCGAATCAAATGAACAAACGGGCCGTCCCGTTCGTGACTTTGCCTACCCCAGCGCCGGATCTCGCCTACCCCAACGCCGGATCTCTGCGTCAGTCCGGGTTTTGTTGATGGCCGGTTCTGATGTGCTGTGATCCATGCGTCTACCTTGCCCCAGCATATGACAGCTAAGTAGAGGGTGCCAATCACGCTTGGTCGCTGTGTTGTCCAGGCCGTGGGACACCATTAGCCTTGCGCAGTGATGGCTAGTCGCTTGGTTTTTTGGTGGTTTTGCTGATGAGTTTCTTGAGCCATTTCGGGTATTCAGGCCGGTCTGGTTCCTTATTCAGCGGTGGCCGGTATTTGCCACTGGGCGTGATCCAGCCGATCCGCCCGTCCTTGGTGAGCTTGGGGGTCCAGCCCCGCAACCGGATCCCGGCCCGTTCTGGTTCATCAATACTCCGCCGACGACCACGCCGGTTCTTATCATCCTTGAAATGCTTCATTAGATGATGACGTTTACACGCTGGACGTAAATTGGCCATTACCGAAGGCCCACCAAACTCAAAAGCCCGTAAATGATCTAATTCCGTATCCATTACTGGATTAGGACAATTCGGTACATAACAACACCCAGCCAAAGCCTGCAACACCGCCCGTTCCGCCGCCCGCAACGTATACCGTTGCGGTTCCAACGGCAATGCCTCCCCCGTGATCGGATCAGTCAAAACCCGCAAGAACGAAGAACCATTACTCAACAACTTCCGCGCTATCTCCTCTGGCACAGGACCACCCTGAGGACCCACCAATTCCGCCGGTTCATCCGTGATCCCCAACAACCCCAAGAACGGGACCTTCACTAACACCAACGCCTCCGGCATCGGCGGATCCACCAACACACCATTGCCCGCCAACTCAGCAAGCTGCTGCAAATACTCAGCATTCGGATCCTCCACAATCCCATCCACCACACCATCAACCAACCCAGAACCATCCCCCACCACAACAACCACATCAGCAGCATCAGGCGGGGCAAGCGGTACTGCAGCATCAGGCGTGTCAACCGAGTCAGGAGGTTCGCTACGGTCAGGAGTTTCCCCTGAATCAGGCGAGTCACCATGGTCAGGAGGATCAGCCGGATCGGGAGGGTCTGCAGGGTCACTAGCGAAATAGACCTCCGCAGCCGAAAGACCTGAATCAACACCAGAATCAGCACTAGCAGTAGAGCTAGAACCAGCACCCGAGCTAGAGCCGGCGTTAGAGCTAGAGCTAGAGCTATCGGGTCTGGCTGGATTACCGAGTCCTCCAGAACCACCACAATCAACGCTAGAACCAGAACCAGCACCGGAATCAGCACCAGAACGAGACCCTGAACCATGGCTAGAGCCAGTTTCAGGGCTGGTGCCAGCGCCGGTAGTGGGTTCTGTTGACGCGGTGGCGGGTTCTGTTCCTGATGCTGGGGTGGCGGTGTTGAGGGTGGCTTCGGCGTCGTCGAGTAATCCGGTGGCCGTGGCCGGGAGTTTCTGCCCTAGAAGCAGAATCGCAGCAATATCAACCCGTAACTGCGCCAG
>NZ_JBTNDB010000048.1:0-8278 GCF_054511175.1 Arthrobacter sp. Sr24
ACGGGAGTACTCCCCTTGATATAGACCAGAATACAACATGGCCAACCGGTCGTTGAGGCCGTGAGTCCAAGATCCAGGATTCACCCATCGAATTCTTGGCGATTATGGAGCATTGACATCGTCCGGGGGCCCACCAGAAATCTCCCGATAGCCGGGATATGAACCAGCAATCACGGGCATCTGGCGATGCGAAATCGGGGCGATTCAATACAGCACCAGGACGACGATGAGCGGCTCCCAGAGAATGGAGGCTCACGACCAAAGTAGCTATGGGAAGGAAGCCCCGGCGCCTAGGATGAGTAGAACACGGAATCTTTCAGTGCGAGATGGCACGAAAACGCTGGTGGTCAATGGAACCGGATTGTGCCTGACCTACACCAACCGCATCGTTCATACTGGTGGTATTCCGGCCACCTGGCGTCGCGACCTATAAGACTGACTGTTTTCTGATTGTTGCCACGGGAGTGGTGCCCCGGTCAGGGTTCCCTTGCGGGCGGGGATATGTTCAGGGAAATGTTGCCTCGTTTAAGTCTCCAGGTCCTCATCGGGGTTCCTCAATGGCCGAAGTTCCGTTCCTGTTGCGCCTGCAGTGAAAGAGTAGCGGCCCAGCATATTGATGTGTTCCGAGACCAGCGGCGACAGGCGTTGCACGTCCTCGTCTGCAACGTTGTGGCCGCGGTCGCGGAGCCCGGTGAGTGCGGCTTCCAGGTAGCGGGTGTTCCACAGGATGACGGCGTTCAGGACCAGGCCAAGGGCGCCGAGTTGGTCTTCCTGGCCTTCCCGATAGGACTGCCGTATCTGGCCCCTCCTGCCGTGGAAGATGAGTCTGGCCAGGGCATGCCGGGATTCCTGCACAGTCAACTGGGTATGGATTTGCCGGCGGTACCCCTCATCGGCATCGATGAAGTCCAACAGATGCTCGGTCTTGGCAATCCTCCCGTACTCCGCCAACGCCTTCCCGAGCAGCGTCGGTGCCCCGCCTCCCTGGGTGACCCGCAGGACTTCCGAGGCACGCACCGTCCCGGCAGTCAGGGACCCGGCAAGGCGGAGCATGTCCGGCCAGTTCGCCGTAATGAGATCCAGGTTGATCCGGTTGCGACCGGCCACCGCGTTCAGCTTCCCATAATCCGCCGTGGCGTCAATGCGCCAGAACCGCTGGTCAGGCAACCCTGCCAGACGGGGCGAGAACCGATATCCGAGCAGCGTGAAAAGCCCGAAGACCTGGTCCGAGTAGGAGGCCGTGTCAGTGGCGACCATCTCGGGGCGTTGGCCACCATCAAGATCGAGCAGCCCATCCAAAATATGCAGGGAATCGCGGACCGTTCCCGGAACCACGACGGCGCCCAAGCCGGAGACCTGGTCGTTGAGATAGTTCAGCCAGGTCAGGCCGCGGCCCTGGCCAAAGTAGCGCGGATTTGCCCCGGCATTGACGGTGGCCACCGGCACCACGAACCGCATCCCATCAACGGACGCCAGCAGGCCCGTGCCCCAGCGTTGCGCGAGTCCGAGACCGGACTGCGCCTGGATCAGCCGGGCGTTGGCCGCGCGCAGCGTATCGGCACGCACATAGTTTTGGTCGACGTGGCTCAGGCGTCCACGTGTCAGGGCGGGGTGGCCATCCCTTACCACCGGTGTAAGTCCGACGTTGCAGGCCTCGGCCACCAGGATGGCTGCGACGGAGACATCGAGCTGGCCCATCCTCGCGGAGGCCTCCGAGACGTGGCTGAATTCCGAGAGGAATCCCGTCCAGGAATGTACCTCCAGCAGCACATCGGGCAGGTCCACCCTCGGCAGCATCCCGGAGACCAACCCCCGCAACTGCGTCAGGGACTCCGGGACCGTCTTGGCCTCCAGAGGTGAGAGGTGGACTTTGCCGGCATCATCAATCCGTACCGTTGGATTGTCGGCCAACTGCTCAGCCGCCGCACGATAACGGGCATCAAGGCGGTGGCGCACACCAGCCAGATGCTCCGTTGGCTCTTCCGGCAGCTGGAGTGCCCTCAAGGTCTCTTTTTTGGTGGCCTGCCACACAGGATCGGTCAGCAACCGCGCCCGAGGGTCTCCCCAGCGCCGCCCGCCCACCACGAAGATGTCCCGGCGCCGCAGCGCCTTGTGGACGGCCACCGTCACTGCCACCGTGTAGGCCTTGCGGTCGATTTCCTCCGAAGCCGCGACAAGGCGCTGCCACGTCGGAGAGAGTACGGACAGATCAACCTCGGCAGGGTCTTTCTTGCGGCCGTCCAGAACTTCCGGCAGTGCCCTCAGCGCCGCCAACGTTGGCGTCCCGCCCGCGGTGGCCCCGAAGGGTGCCGCCGCGGCCAACGCCGGCAGGAACGAGCGCACGGTGGCGAACCGGCGCAGCATCTGCCCCGCGGTGTCAGCCTCGGCACCCTCGGGATTCACCACTTCGTTCACCACCTCCAGCGCGGCGCGTAGCTCGGACAAGGAAACCTGATCGGTCAGCACCGAGGCGGCCTCTGCGCCGGAATATTCCGTGTTGTCCAACACCTCGACCAGTGTTTTCGCGGCCTTCGCCAATTGCAGCGAGGCCTTGGACAAACGGGGCAGGGACTTCAACCGGGCGGCAGTGGATTCCCTGGTTGCCTTGCGCAGAACGCGTTCGTTGACAATGGCGTCCAGGGCATCACACAAATCATCGGCAACCTCCGACGTCAATGCGCGCACGGCACAAAGCAGTGTCGCACCCCGGCGCTGTCCCGATAGTCCTCGAAGCGATGAGGCCTTGCCCGCCAACCCGTAGCGGGCCAGGGCGTTCATCCGGCCCTCGGGGATCATCTCCACATCAATGGACCCGGCACCCAAGGACCGCAAGCGACCCAGCCGCTCCAACTGCCGCAACAATTCCGGCACCGAGACCCTCGAAGGCCCGGTCCGCAGCCGTTCCCACGCGGTCAACCGTGACCCCTCCCCAACGCGAAGCAGACCTTCCAATTCCAGAATCAATGCGGGGCCGGCCGCGTCCACCAGCATGGAATGGAGGCGGTCATTTGCTCCGGAGCGGACCTCTAAAACCAGTCGTGTCAACGTGGAGACGCCGGGGAGAAGGACCTTACGCTCACGCAGCCAGAGCACTGCCCGTTCAAACAAACGCACCGGGCCCTCCGACGAAGTCCAGGCCCGGGCCTCCAGAAACAGCCTCAGCTCTTCGTACCTGGCCGGATCGGAGAAATCCGCATACCCGTACTCGGTGGAGATTTCCGCGGCGTGCTCATACCCGGTCTGTCCCCGCTGCGCATACAGCTTGAGCACGGAAGCATCGGCAATGCCCAGCTGCCCGGCCAGGGATTCCACCACCGGCCACGGAACAGCCAATGGATCCGTCAAAAAACGTCCGACTACCCGCACCGTGATCAGTTGAACAGCAAATCCCAGGCGGTTGTGCATTCCCCGGCGGCGACCAACCACCGACAAATCGGCATCGTCCAACCAACAGAAACGTTCCAGGTCCTCCGCTGGTACCTCGTCGGGGAATCCGCCGAACCCTGCAACCTGCTCATCACTTAGAAAATCGACCGCCATGCCACCCATTCAACAGGCCGCTGACACCTTAGCGTGAATTTCCGGGCGATTCTTCCCCAGACCCCGATCCCGCTGGGCCGGGGTCAGGCGTTCGAAGGCTTCGCGGTGCATCTGCTCTATCTGGTGCGGATCGGCGGTTTCCAGGAGGTGGTCGTAGCGGGTGATGGCCGCCCGGTCGGCGTTGCTGATCTCCTCGGATGGAACACGCGAATCGGAGTGGTGCGACTGTGCACGGCACGCATCGGGGGAAGCTGGCCGGCGGCCGGCAGAAGCCTCGGTGGCGCGTCCGTCGCCGGTCAGGGTATCTGCTTCTGCTGCAGTGCGCACGATCGCGCGTTGACTCACTAGTAATGCTCGCGAAATGAGGTGCGTGCCTCATTTAAGAATGCTCGCGAAACTCTGGCCACCAGGGCGGGCAGCAGGCTGTGCTGGGGAGATGAAACAGGGGATATCGATGCACACCCGGCGAGAGCTCGTCAGCGGCTTCGCCGCCGAGTATGCGAAAGGGACCAAGGGACAGAAGGGCGTGATGCTCGACTACCTGTGCGCATCGACCGGCTGGTCAAGGGCCAACGCCCGCCGGCGTCTGGCCACGGAACTGCGTAAGCCCGCACGCGGGATTCCGAAGCCCCTGCCGCGGCGCAGGCCCCGCAAGTACGGGCCGGCGGCCCTCAAGCTCCTGGAACGAATCTGGACGCTTTCCGGAGAGCCCTGCGGGAAATACTTGGCTCCGATCATGGCCGACGAGCTCGAGCGTTTGGAACGCTTCGACGAACTCGGGACAGTGGCGGGACTGCTGACCGACGAGGTCAGGGACGAGCTGCTATCCATGTCGGCCTCCACGATGGATCGGTATCTGAAGCCGTTGCGCGCCGCTCGATACCCCTCGGCACTGTCCTCGACCAAGCCCGGGGCGATGCTGCGTTCGGAGATCCCGGTGCGGTGGTCGGGCACGCCCATGGAGCAGGAACCGGGGTTCTTCGAGATCGACACCGTCGCCCACTGCGGACACAGCCTCAAGGGCGAGTTCCTGTATTCGATCACCCTGACAGATGTGTTCACCGGGTGGACCGTGAACACGTGTGTGAAAAACCGTGCGCACAGCCATGTCGTGGCCGGGGTCGACCTGCTGGTCCGGTCCCTGCCCTACCCGATGCGGGCCCTGGATTTCGACAATGGCGGTGAATTCATCAACACCCAGCTCATCGAGTGGGCGCAGGAACGAAACATTGATCTGACTAGGGCGCGGGCGTATAAGCATAACGACAATGCGCATGTCGAGCAGCGAAATCGGGATTGGGTCCGTCGCCATGCCTTCAGGTTCCGCTACGAGGGTCCGGAGGAGATGGCCCTGCTCAATGAGCTCTGGGCGCTGGTGAACCAGCGCAAGAACCACCTGCTGCCGATGGTCAAGGCCAACGGCTACGGCACCGCACGTTCGGGTCGCAGGAAGCGGACTTATGACCGGCCGCGGACCGCGTACCAGCGCATCATGGATCTGGAGGCCATGGACCCGGAACATGCCAAGGCCCTGGCGGGCATCCACGGGGACCTGAATCCGGCGGCCATCACTCGCCGCATCAATGCCATCCAGAACCATCTCATCAACCGGGCCAAGATGCGCGCGCAGTCCGGGGATGCCCTATTTGGCGAGCAAATTAGTTGAGGCATGCGGGATTATTTCGCGAGCATATTGACATGAGGCAAGGCGGTGATCGATTCTGTGGATCACTTCCTGCCTGCGCGCGAGTCTGCGGCGGATTTCAAGATCTACGGGTGAGGCGTCTCTCGGAGTACCCGGTATCGAATGCAAATGAAATCGCGATTGCGAGCGTGGTCAATGATTTCGAGTTGCAGATTTCGCGGAAGGAGAGGCTGGCCGGAACCAAGTGTTACCGGCGCGAACTGTACCCAGACTTCGTCGAGTAGCTCAGCATCTGCGAACTGGCCAGCAAGGTCGCCACCGCCCACCACCCAAATATCTTTTCCCTGCGCAGCTAGGACGGCCTCTGCGTGAGCCTGCGTCACTGAACCCTGAACAAAGCGGATATCTGCGCCTTCTGGAACGGGCAGGTCGCGATGAGTGAATACCCAGACCGGCTGCTCGTAGCCCCACTCATCTTGGTTGCTCAGTAGCCACTCATACGTGGAAGCACCCATGAAGAGAGCGCCAATTCCTTTCACGAACTCTGGGTATGCCATGGGGCCTTCGAAATCGAAGTCCTGCTTGAACAGCCACTCAAGGGAATGCTCGGGGGTGGCGATGAACCCGTCGAGGCTTGAAGCAGTATAGAAGTGGGTGGTCATGGGAGCGCACCTTTCTTGCGATGTTCTGGAAATCAGGGTCAGAGTTCTGCATCATTGAGCGCAAGCCGCAAGTTATATGGATTCCTCGTCCCTTCGATGCCAGGCAAACCAGGCGACCACACAGAAGGCTGCGAGCATGACGAGGTCAGCGATGAACGCAACTGGGACAGATCGAGATATCCGCGCAACCGGGAACGCAGCCGCCGCAAATACCAACAACACAGCGCTCCAGCGGGGCGTGAGCCCGGTCCACCAATGCATTGCGCCCAAGGACAAAAGCGCGACCGGAAAGAGCGGTCCGGCCAGAATCAGCACAATAGCCACCGGGAGTGGGTAGATGTCGAAAGTAGCTAGCGAGCGAAACTCGGTGATACCGAACACACTCTCAAACACGCCTTGCAGCCCGAACGCGACGGTGCCGAACATGCCGATCAGCACCAGAAGCATCCATAGCCCCGACAGAAGGGGAAACCGGGGGCGGAGGGCGTTGTATTCCCCAATGAGTCCGTACACCCAGGGCACGGCGGCTATGGCAATGAGAAGCCCGCCGGTCACTCCATAGTGTCCGTCGATCCAGAAGAGCGGTGACAGGGCGAACAGCAAGGGTCCGATAATCAGACCAAGGCTTTCCAAACGGCGTACCACCATGCCCAAAGAGTAACACTGCCAAAGCTCTGGCGCTTAGCCGTCGCGTTGACTCACTAGTAATGCTCGCGAAATGAGGTGCGTGCCTCATTTAAGAATGCTCGCGAAACTCTGGCCACCAGGGCGGGCAGCAGGCTGTGCTGGGGAGATGAAACAGGGGATATCGATGCACACCCGGCGAGAGCTCGTCAGCGGCTTCGCCGCCGAGTATGCGAAAGGGACCAAGGGACAGAAGGGCGTGATGCTCGACTACCTGTGCGCATCGACCGGCTGGTCAAGGGCCAACGCCCGCCGGCGTCTGGCCACGGAACTGCGTAAGCCCGCACGCGGGATTCCGAAGCCCCTGCCGCGGCGCAGGCCCCGCAAGTACGGGCCGGCGGCCCTCAAGCTCCTGGAACGAATCTGGACGCTTTCCGGAGAGCCCTGCGGGAAATACTTGGCTCCGATCATGGCCGACGAGCTCGAGCGTTTGGAACGCTTCGACGAACTCGGGACAGTGGCGGGACTGCTGACCGACGAGGTCAGGGACGAGCTGCTATCCATGTCGGCCTCCACGATGGATCGGTATCTGAAGCCGTTGCGCGCCGCTCGATACCCCTCGGCACTGTCCTCGACCAAGCCCGGGGCGATGCTGCGTTCGGAGATCCCGGTGCGGTGGTCGGGCACGCCCATGGAGCAGGAACCGGGGTTCTTCGAGATCGACACCGTCGCCCACTGCGGACACAGCCTCAAGGGCGAGTTCCTGTATTCGATCACCCTGACAGATGTGTTCACCGGGTGGACCGTGAACACGTGTGTGAAAAACCGTGCGCACAGCCATGTCGTGGCCGGGGTCGACCTGCTGGTCCGGTCCCTGCCCTACCCGATGCGGGCCCTGGATTTCGACAATGGCGGTGAATTCATCAACACCCAGCTCATCGAGTGGGCGCAGGAACGAAACATTGATCTGACTAGGGCGCGGGCGTATAAGCATAACGACAATGCGCATGTCGAGCAGCGAAATCGGGATTGGGTCCGTCGCCATGCCTTCAGGTTCCGCTACGAGGGTCCGGAGGAGATGGCCCTGCTCAATGAGCTCTGGGCGCTGGTGAACCAGCGCAAGAACCACCTGCTGCCGATGGTCAAGGCCAACGGCTACGGCACCGCACGTTCGGGTCGCAGGAAGCGGACTTATGACCGGCCGCGGACCGCGTACCAGCGCATCATGGATCTGGAGGCCATGGACCCGGAACATGCCAAGGCCCTGGCGGGCATCCACGGGGACCTGAATCCGGCGGCCATCACTCGCCGCATCAATGCCATCCAGAACCATCTCATCAACCGGGCCAAGATGCGCGCGCAGTCCGGGGATGCCCTATTTGGCGAGCAAATTAGTTGAGGCATGCGGGATTATTTCGCGAGCATATTGACATGAGGCAAGGCGGATCGCACGCCAGTCTTTCTGGCCGGCGCTTTGGGGCTGATTCGTCGTACCGGACTTGTCCAGGGCTTACTGGGAGAGGCCGGTATGTTTGGCGAGCATGCTCATTTGGAGTCATCCTTCGTGGTGGAGGGGTCGCTCGGTGCAGGTGCAGCGGGACGCTTTTGGTTTCCGCGGGTCTTGAACAGGCTCGCGACGGTGGCCACGGTGATCGTGGCGGCAATAAAGATGAGGGAGAAGGAGATCGGGATTTCCGGGATCCACAACAGCGGCTGCCCGCCGTTGATGAAGGCAATCTCATTGACGTGCAGTGCGTGGAAGACGAGCTTCACGCCAATGAACGCCAGGATGACGGCAAGGCCTTGG
>NZ_JBTNDB010000049.1:0-5924 GCF_054511175.1 Arthrobacter sp. Sr24
GTTGTTGTTTGAGAACTCAATAGTGTGCCAAGTTTTATTGATACCAATTTATTTATATTGAATTGGTTATTTGGTTGTGTGTTGCCGCCCCTGTGGTGATGCATGATCGTTTAGCTGGTTTCGAATTTAGTGCATGCAGCTATCGCCTTTTTCCGGTGTGGTTGTGTGTGTCTGTTTATTTAGTTATTAACGGAGAGTTTGATCCTGGCTCAGGATGAACGCTGGCGGCGTGCTTAACACATGCAAGTCGAACGATGAACCCGCTTGCGGGGGATTAGTGGCGAACGGGTGAGTAACACGTGAGTAACCTGCCCTTAACTCTGGGATAAGCCTTGGAAACGGGGTCTAATACTGGATATTGACTTTACCTCGCATGGGGTTTTGTTGAAAGATTTATTGGTTTTGGATGGACTCGCGGCCTATCAGCTTGTTGGTGAGGTAATGGCTCACCAAGGCGACGACGGGTAGCCGGCCTGAGAGGGTGACCGGCCACACTGGGACTGAGACACGGCCCAGACTCCTACGGGAGGCAGCAGTGGGGAATATTGCACAATGGGCGAAAGCCTGATGCAGCGACGCCGCGTGAGGGATGACGGCCTTCGGGTTGTAAACCTCTTTCAGTAGGGAACAAGGCCAGCATTTTTGTTGGTTGAGGGTACTTGCAGAAGAAGCGCCGGCTAACTACGTGCCAGCAGCCGCGGTAATACGTAGGGCGCAAGCGTTATCCGGAATTATTGGGCGTAAAGAGCTCGTAGGCGGTTTGTCGCGTCTGCCGTGAAAGTCCGGGGCTCAACTCCGGATCTGCGGTGGGTACGGGCAGACTAGAGTGATGTAGGGGAGACTGGAATTCCTGGTGTAGCGGTGAAATGCGCAGATATCAGGAGGAACACCGATGGCGAAGGCAGGTCTCTGGGCATTAACTGACGCTGAGGAGCGAAAGCATGGGGAGCGAACAGGATTAGATACCCTGGTAGTCCATGCCGTAAACGTTGGGCACTAGGTGTGGGGGACATTCCACGTTTTCCGCGCCGTAGCTAACGCATTAAGTGCCCCGCCTGGGGAGTACGGCCGCAAGGCTAAAACTCAAAGGAATTGACGGGGGCCCGCACAAGCGGCGGAGCATGCGGATTAATTCGATGCAACGCGAAGAACCTTACCAAGGCTTGACATGAACTGGAAATACCTGGAAACAGGTGCCCCGCTTGCGGTCGGTTTACAGGTGGTGCATGGTTGTCGTCAGCTCGTGTCGTGAGATGTTGGGTTAAGTCCCGCAACGAGCGCAACCCTCGTTCTATGTTGCCAGCACGTTATGGTGGGGACTCATAGGAGACTGCCGGGGTCAACTCGGAGGAAGGTGAGGACGACGTCAAATCATCATGCCCCTTATGTCTTGGGCTTCACGCATGCTACAATGGCCGGTACAATGGGTTGCGATACTGTGAGGTGGAGCTAATCCCAAAAAGCCGGTCTCAGTTCGGATTGGGGTCTGCAACTCGACCCCATGAAGTCGGAGTCGCTAGTAATCGCAGATCAGCAACGCTGCGGTGAATACGTTCCCGGGCCTTGTACACACCGCCCGTCAAGTCACGAAAGTTGGTAACACCCGAAGCCGGTGGCCTAACCCCCTTGTGGGGAGGGAGCTGTCGAAGGTGGGACTGGCGATTGGGACTAAGTCGTAACAAGGTAGCCGTACCGGAAGGTGCGGCTGGATCACCTCCTTTCTAAGGAGCACCAAACACCACGATAACGACCGCATGGTTGATTGTTGGTGGTGTGAGGAGTAAAGACCTGCAGCGAGAACGTTTGTTTCTCGGTAGGTTGCTCAAGGGTGGAATATCAATGAAATAGTCGATGATCGACAACTGGCGACCTGGTATGAGTACCGTTTCCTTCCTTGTGGAGGTTACGAGGAAAACACCGTGAAGGGTTGTTTGGTTGAGTGGTTGTTATACGTTTGGCACACTGTTGGGTCCTGGAATAACAACGTCCTTCCTCCTTTGTGGGGTTGGGTTGTTGGTTTCCTGGTTTCCCGCACATAACCGTTCTGGTCGTTGTGTGACACACAATTTTTTGTGTGTTGTGCTGGCTTGGGTGGTGTGTGGTGGGGTTGTTGTTTGAGAACTACATAGTGAACGCGAGCATCTTTTATAAGAAAGCAATTTCTTTGAGAAAATGAATGAACCTGGATCTGATGCTGCACCTTTGGGTGTGGTTGATGTTTTCATGGTTCTCTCGATAATCAAGATAGATATAAATCATGACGCACCCCGCTTTTGGGTGTGGTGTGTTGTGTTTGACCCGCTTGTGTGTGGTCAAGTTTTTAAGGGCACACGGTGAATGCCTTGGCATTAGGAGCCGAAGAAGGACGTAGGAATCTGCGATAAGCCTCGGGGAGTTGATAACCAAACTTTGATCCGAGGGTGTCCGAATGGGGGAACCCCGCTACCCACTGCAAGGTGAGGTAGTGACCCGCATCTGAATATATAGGGTGTGTGGAGGGAACGTGGGGAAGTGAAACATCTCAGTACCCACAGGAAGAGAAAACAATAGTGATTCCGTTAGTAGTGGCGAGCGAACGCGGATCAGGCTAAACCGTGTCATGTGTGATAGCCGGCGGGCGTTGCATGGTGCGGGGTTGTGGGACTTACCGATCTAGTTCTGCCGGACTAGGAAGGGGAATGGTGCATGTATAGGTGAACGGTTTTGAATGGCCGACCGTAGAGGGTGAGAGTCCCGTAACTGAAATGCAGTGCACTCCCTGGTGAGTATCCCAAGTAGCACGGGGCCCGAGAAATCCCGTGTGAATCTGTCAGGACCACCTGATAAGCCTAAATACTACCTAATGACCGATAGCGGACAAGTACCGTGAGGGAAAGGTGAAAAGTACCCCGGGAGGGGAGTGAAATAGTACCTGAAACCGTGTGCTTACAATCCGTCAGAGCAAGCGTGCCACTTGTGGTAGTTGTTCTTGTGATGGCGTGCCTTTTGAAGAATGAGCCTGCGAGTTAGTGTTACGTCGCGAGGTTAACCCGTGTGGGGAAGCCGTAGCGAAAGCGAGTCTGAATAGGGCGAGTTTAGTGGCGTGATCTAGACCCGAAGCGAAGTGATCTACCCATGGCCAGGTTGAAGCGCGTGTAAGAGCGCGTGGAGGACCGAACCCACTTCAGTTGAAAATGGAGGGGATGAGCTGTGGGTAGGGGTGAAAGGCCAATCAAACTTCGTGATAGCTGGTTCTCCCCGAAATGCATTTAGGTGCAGCGTTGCGTGTTTCTTACTGGAGGTAGAGCTACTGGATGGCTAATGGGCCCTACAAGGTTACTGACGTCAGCCAAACTCCGAATGCCGGTAAGTCAGAGCGTAGCAGTGAGACTGTGGGGGATAAGCTTCATAGTCGAGAGGGAAACAGCCCAGACCACCAACTAAGGCCCCTAAGCGTGTGCTAAGTGGGAAAGGATGTGGGATTGCTTAGACAACCAGGAGGTTGGCTTAGAAGCAGCCATCCTTAAAAGAGTGCGTAATAGCTCACTGGTCAAGTGATTCCGCGCCGACAATGTAGCGGGGCTCAAGTACACCGCCGAAGTTGTGGATTTCAAACATTACCCAAGCCAGTAGGTTCGTCCTTTGGCTCAGGGGTTTGGAGTGGTAGGGGAGCGTCGTGTGGGCATTGAAGTCGCAGTGTGAACTAGCGGTGGAGCCTACACGAGTGAGAATGCAGGCATGAGTAGCGAAAGACGGGTGAGAAACCCGTCCGCCGAATGATCAAGGGTTCCAGGGTCAAGCTAATCTGCCCTGGGTAAGTCGGGACCTAAGGCGAGGCCGACAGGCGTAGTCGATGGACAACGGGTTGATATTCCCGTACCGGTGAAGAACCGCCCATATTGAACCACTGATACTAACCATCTGAACCATCACTGAGTGTCCTTCGGGGCCAGGGTGTGTGGGGAGCGTGGGACCTGAAGTGGGGAGGTAAACGTATTAACAGGTGTGACGCAGGAAGGTAGCCGAGCCGGGCGATGGTAGTCCCGGTCTAAGGATGTAGGAAACACGATAGGCAAATCCGTTGTGTTGTCTTTGATGACGATTCTGAGATCTGATGGGACCCCCGTTTGGGGGAATTCGGTGATCCTATGCTGCCTAGAAAAGCATCGACGTGAGGTTCTAACTGCCCGTACCCCAAACCGACACAGGTGATCAGGTAGAGAATACTAAGGCGATCGAGAGAATTATGGTTAAGGAACTCGGCAAAATGCCCCCGTAACTTCGGGAGAAGGGGGGCCTGCCCCGTGAAGGAACCTAGCGTTCCGTGAGCGGGTGTGGGCCGCAGAGACCAGGGGGAAGCGACTGTTTACTAAAAACACAGGTCCGTGCGAAGTCGCAAGACGATGTATACGGACTGACTCCTGCCCGGTGCTGGAAGGTTAAGAGGACCGGTTAGCTGCACTTGTGTGGCGAAGCTGAGAATTTAAGCCCCAGTAAACGGCGGTGGTAACTATAACCATCCTAAGGTAGCGAAATTCCTTGTCGGGTAAGTTCCGACCTGCACGAATGGAGTAACGACTTCCCCGCTGTCTCAACCATAAACTCGGCGAAATTGCAGTACGAGTAAAGATGCTCGTTACGCGCAGCAGGACGGAAAGACCCCGAGACCTTTACTATAGTTTGGTATTGGTGTTCGGAGTGGCTTGTGTAGGATAGGTGGGAGACTGTGAAGTTACAACGCTAGTTGTAATGGAGTCATCGTTGAAATACCACTCTGGTCACTTTGGACATCTAACTTCGGCCCGTAATCCGGGTCAGGGACAGTGCCTGATGGGTAGTTTAACTGGGGCGGTTGCCTCCTAAAAAGTAACGGAGGCGCCCAAAGGTTCCCTCAGCCTGGTTGGCAATCAGGTTTCGAGTGTAAGTGCACAAGGGAGCTTGACTGTGAGAGGGACACCTCGAGCAGGGACGAAAGTCGGGACTAGTGATCCGGCGGCACATTGTGGAATGGCCGTCGCTCAACGGATAAAAGGTACCTCGGGGATAACAGGCTGATCTTGCCCAAGAGTCCATATCGACGGCATGGTTTGGCACCTCGATGTCGGCTCGTCGCATCCTGGGGCTGGAGTAGGTCCCAAGGGTTGGGCTGTTCGCCCATTAAAGCGGTACGCGAGCTGGGTTTAGAACGTCGTGAGACAGTTCGGTCCCTATCCGCTGCGCGCGCAGGAAATTTGAGAAGGTCTGTCCTTAGTACGAGAGGACCGGGACGGACGAACCTCTGGTGTGTCAGTTGTACTGCCAAGTGCATCGCTGATTAGCTACGTTCGGATGGGATAACCGCTGAAAGCATCTAAGCGGGAAGCCCGCTTCAAGATGAGATTTCCATACACCTAAACGTGTGAGAGGCTCCCAGCAGACCACTGGGTTGATAGGCCGGATGTGGAAGCGAGGACTAAAGACTCGTGAAGCTGACCGGTACTAATAAGCCGATAACTTACACCACACACACTCTTATATATTACGAGTATGCTCGCGTTCACTATGTGGTTCCCAACCAACAAACCCAAACGGTGTTTGAAACGTTGAAACCAAAACAAAAAAACAGGATAAAACTAACACCCCATCACCACTGATAGTGGTAAAAGGGTCAAGGAATTATCTTGTATAATAGAATACTGTTGCTCCAAGAGCACCCAACAAACCACCCACCCACGGTATAACAACCGCAGGGTTTGGGGAATGAGTTACGGTGGTCATAGCGTGGGGGAAACGCCCGGTCCCATTCCGAACCCGGAAGCTAAGACCCACAGCGCCGATGGTACTGCATTCGTGAGGATGTGGGAGAGTAGGACACCGCCGGACAACCAGTAAGGGTAGAGGCCCCGCACACAGTGCGGGGCCTCCCCACATTAACAAACAAGTAACGGCCACCCACGCGGTGGCCA
>NZ_JBTNDB010000005.1:0-188549 GCF_054511175.1 Arthrobacter sp. Sr24
CGGGAAGCGAAGCCCCACAGCGCTGATGGTACTACATTCGGGGGGATGGGGGAGAGGAGGACACCGCCGGACAACCAGGAAGGGGAGAGGCCCCGCACACAGTGCGGGGCCTCCCCACATTAACAAACAAGTAACGGCCACCCCAAGGGTGGCCACTATTGTTTAAACGCCAAATGGGCAAGGTTGCTTTTTATCGTGATGTACTCCTAGTTGGTATTGCCGGCGCTCGAATGGGTCATTCCTGCCATTTCGCCGCCGTCTTGGAGGGGCAGGATCTCAGTGATTGCCATGCAGCTTTTGTGCGACGATTCAGAGTCTGACGAACTCGTTGCAGTTGCTCGAATGGAACTGGTTGGCTTCAAGGGTTCATAGGCAACTAGGTCAGGCAATTGTCTGGCTAGCGGGGTAGTGTGGCCTGATGCATAATCTTTTTTCCCATGTACATGAGCCGGACTATGTGGCTCCGCAGGCGACGCAGCAGCTCGAGGACGGTGTCCTCATCGACGTGCCCGTGGACCAAGCCTTCGACGGGTTCACGGATGGCATTCATCTTTGGTGGCCGGTGTCTGAGCAGAGTGTTTTTGGCGATGGGAGCCATATTGCCCTCTTGCGGAACCACCTGGTGGAGGAGTCCATTGACGGTGAGGAGATTATTTGGGCAGATATTGTCGAATGGGAGGCCCCGGAGCATCTGAATCTATTGTGGGTATTTGGAAATGATCCTGAGTCCGAACGTGAAGTCGACGTGGTCTTCGAGGCTGCCAACCAGGGAATGACTAGGGTGAAGATCACTTTCCATCAGTCAAGTGCCGGCGAAGACTTGAATGAATCGGAATTTAGCTGTGATTGGCCACTCATCTTGTCCAGATACGCCAGATTCATGGGTGGAGCCGTTCAGCTCGACTAGACTAGAAGACGGACCAATGGGTTCATGGATTTTTTTGGATGATATCAATAGTGAAGAGCGGCTGTTACTGTGCCAGTTAGTGCGCTCGAAGGTTTAGGAGTCGACATGGCTGAGCAGTACGAAGGTAAGCGCGAGGACAATACCCGCGGAAACGACAACAAGAGCACCGGGGGTCGACCCTACTCCGAGCGTCCGGCTACGAACGATCGCCAGCCGGCACGACCTTACAATGAGCGCGGTGGACAAGGTGGCCGTCCCGCCCGTAGCAACGACCGTCCATCCTACGGTGACCGTGATAATCGTGGCGCCGACCGCCCCATGGTTAACGGACGCCGCGAAGACCGCAAGCCTTTTGGTGATCGCGACTCACGCCCTTCATACGGTAACCGCGAAGATCGTCCCGCACGTAGCAACGACCGTCCTTCATTTGGGGATCGCGATAACCGCGGTGGCCAGGGTGGACGCCCCAGTGGCGACCGCGACTCACGTCCTTCATACGGAAACCGCGATGATCGTCCGGCACGTTCGGGCGGAGACCGTCCCTACGGTGACCGCCCGGCACGTAGCAACGACCGCCCGTCATTCGGTGACCGTGACAGCCGCGGTGGCCAGGGCGGACGCCCCAGTGGCGACCGCGACTCACGTCCTTCATACGGAAACCGCGATGATCGTCCGGCACGTTCAGGCGGAGACCGTCCCTACGGTGACCGCCCGGCACGTAGTACCGACCGCCCGTCTTACGGTGATCGTCCCGCACGTAGCAACGACCGCCCCTCATACGGAAACCGCGACGACCGTCCGGCACGTTCAGGCGGAGACCGTCCCTACGGTGACCGCCCCGCACGTAGTAACGATCGCCCGTCTTACGGTGATCGTCCCGCACGTAGCAACGATCGTCCCTCATTCGGTGACCGCGACAGCCGCGGTGGCCAGGGTGGACGCCCCAGCGGCGACCGCGACTCACGTCCTTCATACGGAAACCGCGATGATCGTCCGGCACGTTCAGGCGGAGACCGTCCCTACGGTGACCGCCCCGCACGTAGTAACGATCGCCCGTCTTACGGTGACCGTCCCGCACGCAGCAACGATCGCCCGTCTTACGGTGATCGTCCCGCGCGTAGCAACGACCGTCCCTCATTCGGTGACCGCGACAGCCGCGGTGGCCAGGGTGGACGCCCCAGTGGCGACCGCGACTCACGCCCCTCATACGGAAACCGCGACGACCGTCCGGCACGTTCAGGCGGAGACCGTCCCTACGGTGACCGTCCCGCACGCAGCAACGACCGCCCGTCTTACGGTGATCGTCCCGCGCGTAGCAACGACCGTCCCTCATTCGGTGACCGCGACAGCCGCGGTGGCCAGGGTGGACGCCCCAGCGGCGACCGCGACTCACGCCCCTCATACGGAAACCGCGACGACCGCCCGGCACGTTCAGACGGAGACCGTCCCTACGGTGACCGCCCGGCACGCAGCAACGACCGCCCGTCATTCGGTGACCGTGAAGACCGGGGCCCGCGCGTAGCTCCGGAACGCAATGCAGCAGATCTGCGCAGTTCAAACCGCCCCGATCGCGACCGTTCACCGCACATTGACGCTGATGTGACCGGAGAAGAGCTGGACAAGGTAACTCGTGCCCAGCTGCGCATCTTGGATTCGCGCAACAACGAATGGGTTTCAAAGCACCTGGTCATGGCCGGTCGTTTGATTGACATTGTTCCTGAGCTGGCCTTCGAGCACGCTCTTGCAGCAAGCCGTCGCGGTGGCCGTTTGGCCTGCGTCCGCGAAGCTGTTGCCATGACTGCTTACGCAGCAGGTAAGTACGGAGAAGCGCTGCGCGAACTGCGCACCTTCCGCCGCATTAGTGGTTCCAATGTTCACCTGCCGCTCATGGCAGATTGCGAACGCGGTTTGGGTCGCCCCGACCGCGCCATTGACTTGATCAAGTCAGAGGATGCGGAAACTCTGGACACCGCAGGCAAGGTGGAACTGGCGATTGTTGAGTCCGGTGCTCGCGGTGACCTCGGTGAGATGGAAGCGGCCTTGTCCGCACTGGAAATCCCGCAGCTGGATCTGAATCGTGCCTTCTCCTTCAGCCCCCGCCTGTTCCGTGCCTACGGCATGGTGCTGCGTGCAGCAGGCCGCAAGGACGAAGCTAAGACGTGGGAGCGTCAGGCTCTCGTCGCTGAAGAAGCACTCGGTATGGACGATGGATTCGACCAGATCATCATGGATCTCGGTGACGATGAGGAAATCGCACTGGATTCGCCTCGTCCCCGTGTTCGTGTCGCTGACGTCATGGCCCCGGCCACGCCGCCCGTCATGGACGACGCTGCTAAGGCACAGAGCGCGGAGCTCACCGAAGGCGATGCAGACGTTGAGCAGCAGGATGAGCCGAATGTGGATGATGCTGAGTCTTCCTACTTCGAATCCGATGATGCTGAGTCAGATGCCGACAGTGCAGAGGAAGACGAATTCAACGCCGCTGAGGGCGAGGATTCCGAAGAGCGCAGCAGTGACAGCTGATACTTTGCTCACTGCATATGACGCGGTGCTGGCGGATCTGGATGGCGTAGTTTATGCCGGTCCAGCCGCTATCCCCGGCGCCATTGATGCCCTGAACGGCCTTGCCGCCAGAAACGTCAAGCTGGCGTACGTGACGAATAACGCCTCACGTACGCCAGCGCAGGTCGCAGCACATTTGCGCGATTTGGGTGCCCCGGCCGAGGATGATCAAGTGGTGAGTTCCGCTCAAGCGGGTGCCGCCCTCTTGGCTCTGAAGTTTCCTGCCGGCTCCAAGGTTCTTGTCACGGGCAGTGCAGCGCTGGCTTGGGAAGTCCAAGCCTTGGGCATGCAAATTGTTGCCAGTGCCGATGACGCTCCAGATGTGGTCATTCAAGGATTTGATCCGACTCTCGGCTGGGCAGATCTTGCTGAAGCGACTTTCGCCATCAAGGGCGGCGCGGCCTGGATTGCCACTAACACCGACATGACGATTCCCCGTGACCGCGGTATTGCGCCCGGTAACGGGACCCTCGTCGCGGCGGTGCGTTCCGCCGTCGGATTTGATCCGATGGTTGCCGGAAAGCCTGAAGCGCCGCTGTTCCACACCGCCGCGAACCGTTTGGGCGTCCAATCGCCGTTAGTGGTGGGGGATCGCCTGGATACGGACATTCTCGGCGGGAACAATGCTGGTATGGCCACCGCGTTGGTCCTGACCGGTGTTGACTCCTGCGAGTCGGCGCTGCGGGCCCGCACCGCCGAGCGCCCGCAGTTCATCATCGCGGATTTGGGTGGGCTCTATGCCCCCTACCCGGAGATAACGTTCGACGCCGGATCCGTCACCTGTGGCGGGGCTACTGCCCGCGTCGTCGCGAATGAACAGGGCAACCAGAGCGTGCTGATCAACGGCAGCGCCGACGATCTAAACGCCTGGCGTGCCGCTTGTGCTGCGTGGTGGGCTGCAGTGCCCCAGGTGGATGCGGTAACCACTCCAGTCATCACCTGGCACAGCACCCTCCCATGAACGAAGCAATAATCGCAGCGTCCCAGCCCACCGGCGATCCCGGCGTTGACGCGATGGTGGAGCTGGCCGCTGCGGCCGGCCAGCTCCCGGTGGGGGACCACAAAGAGCTGTACGCCACCGTCTTAGTGGGGCTGGAAAGCGAACTCAACGCCGACCCCTCCGCCGCACTCAAAGGAGTATTTCCATGACCCGATTAGACCAAGAACTGGTCAACCGCGGCCTAGCCCAGTCACGGACCATGGCCGCCACGTTCATCAAGGCTGGCCGGGTCAGCGTTGATGGCGCCACCTCAGTCAAGGCAGCGCACGCTGTCACGGAGCTGATGCTGCTGGAGCTGGCCCCCGGGACTGAAGAGGACTACGTCTCCCGCGCCGGCCACAAACTGGCTGGTGCCCTAGCGCATTTCCCTCAGGTCAACATTGCCGGCAAGCGCTGCTTTGACGCAGGAGCCTCAACAGGTGGCTTCACTGACGTTTTGCTGCGCAACGGTGCGGCCAAGGTCGCCGCCGTGGACGTGGGGCACGGGCAGCTAGTTGAGTCCCTGCGCAACGATCCTCGTGTGGAAGTCTACGAGGGCCTCAACATCCGCTATATGCACCCCGAGGACATGGGTGGTGCCGCAGACCTCACAGTTTGTGACCTGTCCTTCATCTCCCTGACGAAGGTCATGGGCCCCTTGACCTTGGCCACCAAGGAGGGTGGCGAACTGCTGCTCATGGTCAAACCCCAGTTCGAGGTGGGCAAGGACAACTTGGCCCGCACGGGTGTTGTCAGCAGTGAGAATGAACGACGCCGTGCAGTCGCCTTGGTTGCCCAGTCCGCCGTCGCGAACGGACTTCGTCTGCACGGCATTGGCACCAGTTCCCTGCCCGGCCAAGAGGGAAATGTTGAGTATTTTCTCCTGGCTAGCCGTGAAGTGTCAGGGCCGGCGCCTAAGATCGAAGAACAAGAGCTTGCAGTTCAGACGCTGCTGGCCCAACAGTGGCCCGCTGCTCAAGGGGCTGGCAGCAAGTAGTTCAGTTCTAAGTTCTCCTGCTACAACGTGATGAGGAAAAAGCACATGACACGGCGCGTCTTGATTCTGGCTCACACCGGCCGCGAAGAGTCGATGCTTGCAGCTCTTGAAGCGTGCGTTGAGCTCCATGCAAACAACATCATCCCTGTCATGTATGGCGAGGAACTCGCAGACATGACGGGATACTTGGGCGTTTCCAGCGTCAACATGGAGATCTTGGATCGAGATGTCACTCTCGCCGATATTGAACTGGTCATGGTGCTCGGTGGTGACGGAACCATTCTGCGCGCTGCCGAGCTAGTGCGTGACTATGATGTTCCCCTGCTCGGAGTGAATTTGGGGCATGTGGGCTTCCTGGCCGAGAGCGAACGCGAGGAGCTCATCCAGACCGTGTCCGCTGTTGTTCAGCGCCGGTATGTGGTGGAGGAACGCATGTGTTTGGACGTCATTGTCCGAGTTGCTGGCAAAGTGGTGGCGCATACCTGGGCGCTGAACGAGGTGGCCTTAGAAAAGGGCAACCGCGAACGCATGATCGAGGTGGTCACTGAAGTAGATGGCCGTCCGCTCACTTCCTACGGTTGTGATGGTGTTGTCATGGCCACCCCCACCGGATCCACCGCTTACGCTTTTTCTGCCGGGGGACCGGTGGTGTGGCCCGGTGTTGAAGCGCTACTAATGGTGCCCATTAGCGCACACGCCCTCTTCGCCAAACCCTTGGTTGTTGCGCCTACTTCCACGCTCGCCGTAGAAGTCCTGACCCGCAATGGCGCCCACGGTGTCATTTGGTGCGATGGCCGGCGCACTGTGGAGTTGCTGCCCGGTGCGCGCATTGAGGTCACGCGCTCACCCAAGCCGGTCCGGCTGGCCCGGACTCAACAGTACACCTTCTCCGAACGTCTGGTGCGTAAGTTTGAACTTCCTGTCCAAGGCTGGCGCGGTCCTTCCGCGGAAGAATCATCAACACCCACCACTCAATTGCCCATTATCAAGCCGCCCAAGCCCAAGATGCCCCTGGAAGGGCCACACATGGGCCAAATTCCTCAGGTTCCGGACTTGACCATCCCGCACCATGAGGACAGCTATTCGGGCACCACGGGATTTTATGGGCAGGACTAAAGCATGATTGAAGAAATTCGTATCCGGGACTTAGGCGTCATCTCCGAATCCGTCCTTCCGCTAGGACCCGGTTTGAGTGTGGTCAGCGGTGAGACGGGTGCCGGAAAGACCATGGTGGTGACCGCCGTCGGACTTCTGCTCGGCAATCGGGCAGACGCCGGTGCAGTGCGCAACGGCGCCAAGACGGCCTCAGCGGAAGCCACCGTGACCTTGCCAACCGGCCACCCGGTGCTGTTGCGGGCGCTGGAAGCCGGGGCCCAAATTGACGAGTTCGACGGCGGTGCGCAGCTCATTCTGGCCCGCACCGTCAATGCGGACGGACGTAGCCGTGCCCATGTGGGCGGCCGCAGCGCACCCATTGGCGTACTGAACGAGATTGGTGATGCTCTGGTTGCTGTGCATGGGCAATCGGATCAAATCCGTCTGAAAAACCCGTCGGCCCAGCGTGTGGCTCTGGATAAGTTCGCGGCCGAGGCCAACAAAGGTTTCGCTGCGAAGATCCGCAGCTACAAGAATGTTTTCGAGCGTTGGCGAGCCATCCAGAGCGAGCTGCAGGAATTGCGTTCGGCCAGCCGGGAACGCCTGCGTGAAGCCGAATCGTTGACTGCAGCGCTGGCTGAGATTGACGCCGTCGAACCTCTCGCGGCTGAGGACGAACTTCTCAAAGCGCAAGCCGTGAAACTGGGCAATGTAGAAGAGCTACGCAAGGCCACCCTCGGCGCCCACGAGGCTCTGAGCGCAGCCGATTACGGTGATGGTTTGGACGCGGTGACTCTCGTGGACAATGCCAAACGGCTCGTGGAGACCGTCTCTGACAGTGACGAAGAACTGGCGCAAACCACCAAACGGCTCTCCGAAGTTGGCTACCTGCTGGCAGATATTGCCCGGGATTTAGCCAGCTACGCCACGTCTCTAGACACTGAGGGCCCCGGACGGTTGGCTGAGGTGGAGGACCGGCGCGGGGAACTGGCTGTCTTGGTCCGCAAGTATGCCCCGAGCATTGATGAAGTCATCGAATGGGCTGACGCCGCACGGCTGCGCTTAAATGAATTGAGTGATGACTCCGGGCGGATCGAATCCCTCGAGGCCGAAGAAGTCTCGGCACTGACTGAGCTCGGCTCGTTGGCGGGGGAGGTCACCGCACTCCGGCGCAAGGCTGCCGAGAAGCTCTCCAAAGCCGTCAGTGCTGAGCTGAAAGCCCTGGCCATGCCAGACGCCAAGCTAGTCATTGAGATTTCAGCTACCGAGCGCAGCATCCATGGTGAGGATGACATTGCCTTCTTGCTGGCGCCCCATGCGGGAGCTCTGCCGCGTCCTTTGGGTAAGGGAGCCTCCGGTGGTGAGCTCTCCCGGGTGATGCTGGCTCTGGAAGTGGTGCTGGCCGCAGTGGATCCTGTGCCAACGTTTGTCTTTGACGAGGTTGATTCCGGCGTGGGTGGCAAGGCCGCTGTGGAAATTGGCCGCAGGCTCGCCATGTTGGCCGAGCACGTGCAGGTATTGGTCGTTACACACCTGCCTCAAGTGGCAGCATTTGCCGACCAACATATTCTCGTCACCAAGAGTTCTGTGAGCAAAAACTCAACAGGAATTACCACCAGCAATGTCCGTCTTTTGAACTATGAGGAGCGGGTAGTGGAATTGGCGCGAATGCTTGCAGGACAGGAGGATTCAGCGACAGCTCAGGCCCATGCCAAGGAGCTTTTGGCTCAGGGAGCGCGTGTAGCAGGGTAGGAACAAGGGGTGGTTGCGCAGAAAATGTGTGCCGTTCGCGAACGTATATTGGCTCATTAGATGATAGGCTCGAATTCCGTGGTGCAACGATCAAATTCCCGGTTCAGTGGTCAGTCCAAGACGACCAAACACATCTTCGTCACTGGCGGAGTCGCGTCCTCGCTCGGCAAAGGGCTGACGGCTTCAAGCCTCGGCCATCTGCTGCGTGCACGTGGCCTGTCAGTCACAATGCAGAAACTCGATCCCTATCTTAATGTGGATCCAGGCACAATGAATCCCTTCCAGCACGGTGAAGTCTTCGTTACTGACGATGGCGCCGAAACTGACTTGGACATTGGCCATTACGAGCGCTTCCTCGATGAAAACTTGGAAGGATCTGCCAACGTCACAACTGGCCAGGTCTACTCCACCGTCATCGCGAAGGAACGCCGCGGCGAGTACTTAGGCGATACCGTCCAGGTCATCCCGCACATCACCGATGAAATCAAGCGCCGCATGCGCTTGCCTGCTGAGGGCTCCAACCCTCCCGATGTCATCATCACCGAAATTGGTGGCACGGTAGGCGACATCGAATCCCAGCCCTTCATGGAATCAGCACGCCAGGTACGTCAGGACGTGGGCCGCTACAACGTGTTCTTCGCACACGTTTCCTTGGTTCCTTACATTGGCCCGTCCCACGAGCTGAAGACCAAGCCCACACAGCACTCCGTTGCTGCGCTGCGCTCTTTGGGTATTCAGCCTGACGCACTGATCTTGCGCTCGGACCGGGTTCTGCCCGAGGCCATGCACGTCAAGATTGGCCGAGCCTGCGACGTTGATGTTGAAGCCGTCATCGGTTGCCCCGATGCTCCCAGCATTTACGACATCCCTAAGACCCTCCACTCGCAGGGCCTGGATTCCTACATTGTGCGGGCCTTGGGCTTGTCCTTCAAGGATGTTGACTGGACCAAGTGGGACAAGCTCCTTGAGGTTGTGCACAACCCGGCTCACCACGTTGAAGTTGCCTTGGTGGGCAAGTACATCGACCTGCCGGATGCTTACCTCTCAGTGACTGAAGCTCTGCGCGCCGGCGGTTTCGCCAACGCTGCACGGGTCAAGATCCGCTGGGTTCCCTCCGATGATTGCGCTACAGAAGCAGGTGCCAAGAATGCTTTGGCCGACGTTGACGCTATCTGCGTACCCGGCGGCTTCGGCATCCGTGGACTCGAAGGCAAGCTGGGCGCGTTGAAGTTTGCCCGCGAAAACCAGATTCCCACACTGGGTCTCTGCTTGGGTCTGCAGTCAATGGTCATTGAATACGCACGCAACGTGGTTGGTTTGGAAGGGGCATCCTCCTCGGAGTTTGACGAGAACCCCACCTACCCCGTCATCGCGACCATGGAAGAGCAGCTGGACATTGTGGATGGCAAGGGCGATCTGGGCGGCACCATGCGCCTGGGCCTCTACCCGGCCGTTCTCACCGAGGGCTCCGTTGTTGCAACAACGTACGGCACCACGGACGTCTCCGAACGTCACCGTCACCGCTACGAAGTCAACAACAAGTACCGCGATCAGATCGCTGCCGCAGGATTGGTGTTCTCCGGAACCTCACCCGACGGCAAACTGGTTGAATTTGTGGAGCTCCCCGCTGACGTTCACCCGTACTACGTCTCCACCCAGGCCCACCCGGAACTGAGCTCGCGCCCCACCCGGCCGCACGCCTTGTTTGCCGGCCTGATTGCCGCCGCTTTGGTCCGTCAGAACGCAACCCGGTTGCTGGAGGTCTAAGTGACAAACCTTGGTACACCGTCGGCTGCCACCGCAGTGGCGGATTCATTCAGTCACCGCACCTTGCAAAAATCCGCGACGGTGTACCAGGGCCGTATCTGGGACATTGTCTCGGATACCTTCAGTCTCACTCCTGAGGCTGCGCCGATCACCCGAGATTACATGGCCCATCCCGGGGCTGTAGCCGTGGTGGTGCTCAACGAAGAAAACCAGGTACTGCTGCTGAACCAGTACCGGCATCCGGTGCAAATGAACCTCTGGGAGATTCCCGCCGGACTGCTTGATGTAGAAGGCGAGAACTTTGTTGTTGGCGCTGCTCGAGAACTCGCCGAAGAGGCAGATCTTGTAGCAGCCCAATGGCATGTCCTCACCGACTACTTCACCAGCCCCGGATCATCCAGCGAGGCCATCAGGATTTACCTGGCCCGCGGGCTCTCCGAGGTGCCCGAAGAGGAACGTCACGTGCGCACCGACGAGGAAGCCGAAATCACCTTCGCTTGGGTTGACTTGGCTGACGCTGCCGAGGCGGTACTGTCGGGGCGCATCCACAACCCGTCCGCCGTCGTCGGTATTTTGGCGGCCGCGCAGGCTTCCGTCAGTGGCTTCAGCCAACTGCGCGACGCCAACGCACCGTGGCCCGAACACCCCGCCCAGCGCGGGCAGTGAACCCACCTGCACCGTCGGATCAGTTGACTCCAACGGATCCAAGCGCGGTGGACCGGCATATTCGGGACTATTTGCTACACGTTAGAGTGGAGCGAGGCTTGGCACCCAACACTCTCCAAGCGTATGAGCGGGATCTGCGCCGTTATGGCAGTTTTCTGGCCTCCGCTGGGATTACCGAGGTGGAGCAGATCACCCGTCACCACATCAGCGAGTTTTCCCAAGGCCTCTCTGACGGTGCCGATGGAGGATCGGCGCTGGGGATTCGATCGGTGGCCCGCACAGTGGTTTCGGTGCGTGGTCTGCATAAATTTTGGGCGCTCGAAGGCATCAGCATCGCCGACCCGGCCGCCGATATCCACCCACCTCAGGCTGGCCAACGGCTTCCCAAGGCGATCAGTGTTCACGATGTCACGCGCATCCTTGAAGCTGCCGGCTCGGAGACCCCTGCCGGGTTGCGCGACGCGGCCATGTTGGAGTTCCTCTACTCAACCGGGGCGCGCATCAGCGAGGTTGTGGGCTTGGATGTAGATGATCTGGTGCTGCCGGCCGAATCCGACGACGGCCCCTCACTGGTGCGCCTCTTCGGCAAGGGTTCCAAGGAACGGATCGTACCGATCGGATCCTATGCGTTGCGCGCTTTGGAAGCCTATCTGGTCCGGGGAAGACCGTCGCTGGTTACCAAAGGTAAAGGCACGCCAGCTCTCTTTCTAAACGCTCGCGGCGGGAGAATCAGCCGCCAAAGCGTGTGGACCATCCTGAAAACGGTGGCAGAAAAAGCGCAGGTGGATGTGGAAGTCTCACCGCACACACTGCGCCATTCATTTGCCACGCACTTGCTAGAAGGCGGCGCCGATGTGCGTGTGGTCCAGGAACTTCTGGGACACGCCTCGGTGACCACCACGCAGGTTTACACACTGGTCACGGCCGAGACGCTGCGTGAGGTGTACGCCGCAGCCCACCCGCGGGCTTTAGGGTAGGTAACGCTTCGGGCGAAGGCCGGGAGAACTTTAGCCACCAGCGTCTTCCCAACGGATGGCCAGATCGGCCGCTACGGCGATGGCTATACTCGCCGGGTCTTTGCTGCTAATGGCCGCTAGACCTATGGGGCAGGTGATGCGGCTGATCTGTTCGTCGCTGTATCCCTCATTGCCAAGCCTTTTGCGAAAACGCTGCCACTTACTGCGAGAACCAATCAACCCAATGTAGGACGGTTGAGAACGCAGCGCCGCTTCGCAAAGAATCAGGTCCTCGCCGTGGTCATGGGTCAGGACCAGAATGTCAGCTCCCTGCGGCAATTCTTGCAGAACTGCCTCGGGCGCTGGGGCATGATGGACGCTGAGGGTTGCCTGACCCTGCCGCAGTGGCTGCATCCGTCCTGGAGCTAGTGCATCCTGACGAGAATCTACAAGCACCAGATTCAGTGGCAGCCTGCTCAGAATATGAGCGATCTCGTAGCCCACATGGCCCATGCCGAAGATAGCTACGGTCCGCCGGGCTGCCAAAACCTCAAGTAAAACGCTCACCTCCCCTCCGCAACACTGAACACCATGGCGGGTAACACTCTTGTCCGAGAGTGAGAACGCCATGAGCTCGGTGGTGGCGGAGCCAGCGGAAATGAGTTCCCGCGCTCGGTCAATAACGTCCGCTTCAAAGTTGCCACCACCTACAGTTCCCCACGATCCAGTGGCTGAAATGACCAACTTGGCCCCAGCATCACGGGGCGAATGCCCGCGCACGTGCGCCAAGGTTGCGAGCACGGCCGTTTCATTGCGGTCTCGCAGCAGAGCTAGCGCTGCCAACCAGTCCACGGCGCCAGCTACGGTTCCATAGACAAAGGCATGAGAGAAGCCGTGGCTGGCCCAGCTGGCCCAGCTGACAGAGGGCCGGCCACCTCATCAGTATCGACAGACGCTTGAAGGGAATCCTGGACAGCCCAGAACACCGCTTCCGGTGTTGCCGGGGATGCCAAAACGACGCTACGCCCCGCTGGACCAAAGGCTGCCACAGCGTCACGAAGTGCCTCACGCACGCTGAAGGCCAGCATGAACGGTGGTTCTCCCACGGCCTTGGAACCGTAGATGGCGCCCTCTTCTTCGGAGTGCTCCAGTAAATGGACGTTGAACACTTGCGGCATTTCCGAGAAACTTGGCAGCTTGTAGGTGCTGGCCGATTGGGTCAGGAGTCTGCCGCGGTTTGCTCCGGTGCTTTCGTCCCACCGAAGGTCCTCGAGCGTCAACCACCCTGCACCTTGAACATAGCCCCCTTCGATCTGGCCGATGTCCACGATGGGGGAGAGGGAGTCGCCGGCGTCGTGGACAATGTCTACTCTGCGTTGGAGATAGGCGCCAGTGAACCGGTCAACGTCAACTTCAGTCACTGCGGCACCGCAGGCGAAGTACTTGAAAGGCTCGCCCTGCATCGTATCCGGATTCCAGTGCAGGCCATCGGTGCGGTAAAAGCCTGCCGCTGACAGCTGCACCCGTTGCAGGTACGCAGCCATGACCACTTCGGAAAATACCAGACTCGTCCCAGTTACCCCCAATGCTGTCACGTGCCCGTTCGAGAACCGGACATCGTGAGCTGATGCGCCCAGCATTCCACCGGCCACCACAGCGAGCCGATCCGCAAGTTGTTCGCAGGCATTTTTTACCGCCCCGCCATTGAGGTCTGAGCCTGAACTGGCCGCAGTGGCCGAGGTATTGGGCACCTTGTCCGTGCGCGTAGGAGCAAGCCGAACGGCCGACAGCGGAACACCCAATGCTGTTGCCGCAACCTGCAGCATTTTGGTGTGCAGCCCCTGGCCCATCTCCGTACCGCCGTGGTTGATAAGAACCGAGCCATCTTTATAGATGTTGACCAAAGCGCCAGCCTGATTAAACGCCACCAAGTTGAAGGAGATCCCAAACTTCACGGGTGTGATGGCCAAACCACGTTTGTGATCAGGATGCGTGGCGTTGAACTCATCAATCTCGATGCGGCGTGCGGTGAAGTCGCTGCGCTCTAGTACTTGATCCCACACTGTGCTGATCCGCGAAGCATGGCGGACAGGCATTCCATAGGGGGTGCTCTGGCCATCCTTGTAGAAGTTCTTTCGGCGTAAGTGTTCCGGAGCTAAACCCACCAGTGGGGCGCTACGGCCCAGAATGTCCTCGATCAGCAGCATGCCCTGAGGTCCGCCAAAACCACGGAAAGCTGTTTGCGAGGTCTTATTGGTCCGGGCCACCCGGCCCCGCACCTCCACATGAGGAATGAAGTAGGCATTGTCTACATGGCAGAGAGCACGGGCCAACACTGCCTCGGAGAGATCAAGGCACCAGCCGCCGTCGGAGGTGAGCTGGGCCTTCAACGCCAGCAGCTTCCCATCCTCAGAAAAGCCTGCCTCCCACGTGGTGTGGAATCCGTGCCGTTTGCCGGTCATGGTCATATCCAAAGTGCGGTTCAGCCGCACCCGCACGGGGCGGCCAGTCAGCAGCGTGCCTAGAGCCGCAATGGCGGCAAAGCCATGGGATTGCATTTCCTTGCCGCC
Organism: Arthrobacter sp. Sr24; assembly: GCF_054511175.1. Taxonomy (NCBI): domain Bacteria; kingdom Bacillati; phylum Actinomycetota; class Actinomycetes; order Micrococcales; family Micrococcaceae; genus Arthrobacter; species Arthrobacter sp. Sr24. Next base: position 14,252 of record NZ_JBTNDB010000005.1, read on the forward strand.
GAAGCCGCCGCCCATACGCAAGCTCTGCACCGTGATCTCATGATGCCGGAGATTCAGCACATGAGCCAAGATTTCCTGAGTTTCTGAGGGATGCTGGGTGCTGCTCTGAATGAACAGTTGACCGGCCTCGTCCACCGTGGCGAACGCCGCCTGCGTCTCCAGATAGAAGTGCTCTTGCCCGGAAAATTCGGTCACGCCCGTCACCACCTGGTGTGCGGTAGCAAGAGCTGCATCAGCATTTCCGCGGCAGACGGTTTTCGGCAGACCTTGGAAAGATCCCGCGGCGATGGCGTCTGTGACAGAGATGAATGAGGGCAGAACTTCGTAGTCAACGGCCACAGCAGCAGCGCCAGCCCGAGCCGATTCCTGATCCTCCGCCAGTACCCACGCCACTGCATGACCGAAGAACATGGCCTCGGAGGGAAAGAGCGGCTCATCTGATTTCACGCCGCAGTCATTGATCCCGGGCACATCCGTTGCGGTGAGAACTCGCACTACTCCCGGAATGCCAAGTGCGGCTGCTGTATCGAGGGAGCGCACCAGTGCATGCGCGTGGGGCGATTGCACGGGCCACGCCGTGAGTGCATTGGGGGTGCGGGCAGCGATGTCATCGGTATAAATAGCCTGGCCGGTTACATGCAGCCGGGCGCTCTCATGGGGAACGGGTAGGCCCACGATGGCAGAGCTGGGACGTTGCGAGAGTTGACTCATGAGGAGGCCTCCGAAGACGTACTGTTCTGTGAGTACAGTTTGAGCAGAGATTGGGAGAGCATGCGGGTGCGGTACGCCGAGCTAGCACGGTGATCGTCCATGGGGGTTCCCTCGGTTTCCAGGATGACTGCAGCACGGTCCACCGTTTGTTGGTTCCATGGGGCGCCTTCAAGGGCGGCTTCGGTGGCGCGTGCTCGCAGTGGAGTCGCCGCAACACCACCTAAACCAATCAGTGCTTTGGTGATGACTCCCTCATCAATTTGCAGGCTGAAGGCGATGGCAACACTGGAAATATCATCAAAGCGGCGTTTTGCGATCTTGTGAAAAGCAGTGACGTTAGAGCTCGGCAACGGGATCCGAACCGACTTGATTAGCTCTTCCGGGTGCTTGACCGTGGCGCGGTAGCCAGTGAAGTAGTCCGCGAGGGGTAGGACCCGCTCGCCGGACACTGAAAGCAAAACGATCTGCGCATCCAAAGCGAGTAAGGCCGGTGGGCTGTCACCAATAGGGGAGGCCGTGCCAAGGTTTCCGCCGATGGTTGCACGGTTGCGAATCAGCGTGGAAGCGAACCGGGGGATGAGCTGTCGAAGCAACGGAACCCGTTGACCCAATACACGGTCAATCTCCGAGAAAGGCACGGCGGCGCCGATCTCAATCTCAGCGTCTCCGATCTCGATGGCGCAGAGTTCGGGGATGCTTTCGATCGCAATGACCAGCGGCGCCCGCCGGGCCCGGATGGTGACCTCAACGCCCCAGTCAGTACTGCCCGCGATGAGCATGGCGGTAGGATTCTCGGCCAGTAGCGTCACTGCCTGAGTCAGGGTTGTGGCCCGGGTGAAGATCCCGTCGTCCCGTTCCAAAAACGTTGGGTGAAACTCTGGTGCGGGGGTGCGACGACGGCGTGAGTTGCTGTCGTCGTCGTCCGCTCTTGGGAGTGAATAGGCTGCATCTCTGATGGGACGGTAGCCGGTGCAGCGGCAGAGATTGCCGCTCAGGGCATGCAGCTCGAAGCCGTTGGGGCCGGTTTCGGGATGGACGCAGGCGGGCTCAGTTGCGGACTCCGGGTCAGGACGCGGTTGGCGGTCACTGCGGTAGAACTCCGCGGCCATGGCGCACACAAATCCCGGCGTGCAGTAGCCGCACTGCGAACCGCCTGCCGCGGCCATGGCTGCCTGGACCGGGTGCAAGTTATCCGGTATGCCCAGCCCTTCGGCCGTGAGCAGCTCCTGTCCATCGAGAGAAGCCATGGGCACCAGGCAAGAATTGACGGCACTCCAACGGGCTTCGCGCTGTGTGTCAGCGCGGAGTACCAGAATGGCGCAGGCCCCGCATTCTCCTTCGGCGCAGCCTTCTTTGGCGCCGGTGAGACCGTTGGATCGCAGCCAGTCGAGCGCCGTAGTATGCGCGGGGGCTAAGCCAAAAGGCCGCACGGTGCCATTGACGGTGAAGGCCGGTTCCGTGTCCGCCAAAGGATCGGGCAAAGCTTCGAGGTTGCTCATGGTGATGCTCCAACTTCATTGTCGTAGCAGGCAAGGGTGCAGCAAGTGGTTCTTCTACCACCGAGCGTACAGCCCGCCCGGTCCCATGTAACGGACAGTGCGTTTTGGCGTAGCGATTCACCGACACTCAAGGTGAAATTGGGTGCATACTTGGTCAGGGCCTACGGCCTTGTTAGTCTCAACTCACGCCGCCGCCGCGCATCGCTGAAAAAGCTCCCGCCAGCAAAGGTAGGCAGTGGCAACACCCCGAATCAGCACTGCTTCGGGTCCCGCGGCACAAGGAACCCTCCCATGGATGACATGCAAGAAGTAGAACAGTATTTGGCGAGAGCTGTCGCCTTAGCCACGGAGAACGTCCGCAATCAGGGCGGACCCTTCGGCGCGATTGTGGTGACGGCCGATGGCCAAGAATTCTCGGGACTGAACCGTGTCACGGCGAACCTGGATCCCACGGCCCATGCCGAAGTGACCGCCATCCGTAATGCCTGCCAAGGCGTGGGCAGCTTTGATCTTTCCGGGGCAACCCTTTACACCAGTTGCGAACCCTGCCCCATGTGTTTGGCCTCCGCCTTATGGGCCCGCATTGGCCGCGTGTACTTCGCAGCAGACCGCCACGATGCGGCGGCGGCCGGCTTCGACGATGCCCTTTTCTACGAATACTTCGACGCCGGAAATGACGGAGCGCTGATGCCGGTGGCGCGGGCGGTACCTGCCACGGGCACTGCCGTGGATCCGTTCGAGCAGTGGCGCCAGAATGAAAACCGGACCGACTACTGACGGCTAGGCTGGATTCATGACAGCCGCCGATGTGACCCTGTGTTTTCTGCTCCGTGACGGGAGCAACCTTGACGGCGGCCTTGAAGGCAACCGTGTCAGCAACCGTGACAGTAGGGCCTTTGAAGAAGTGCTGCTAGGTCTGAAAAAGACGGGCGTGGGTACCGGAAAAGTCGTGGGGATTGGCGGGCATGTGGAACCAGGCGAAAGCGTTGTCGCCGCCATTTGCCGCGAAGTGTCTGAGGAAACCTCCATGACCATCCAGGCGAAGGATCTGATTCCGGCGGGGACCGTGGAATTCGTGTTCCCGGCCAAACCCGCCTGGGATATGTTCACCACGGTGTTCTTATGCCGGAAGTTCGACGGCGAGCCGCAAGAAAGTAGCGAGATCGCCCCACGCTGGTATCCAGTGGCAAATTTGCCGCATGCCCAGATGTGGGCCGACGCCATTCACTGGTTACCAGCATTCCTCACCGGAGAGCGCGGACACTGGCGAGTTGTCCTCAACGATGACAACGAAACCGTAGCCTCCAGCGTGCATACTCCGCTGAGGGAGAGGGCACTGGTTCCAGAGGAGGATCTGGGCAGCTAGGGTTTGACCACTGTCAGCAAGAACGTCGAATCCACCAGCGCCTCCACGGAATGGCGAGCCTGCGGCACCACTAAGTGATCGCCCGGAGAGCCCTCCCATGAAACCTCGCCAGCCTTCAGGACGATGCGGCCGCTGAGGACCTGTACTGTGGCTTCGCCGGGATTCTCGTGTTCATCCAGCAAGCTTCCCGCTGTGAGGGCAACAACGGTTTGCCGCAGCACACGTTCGTGCCCGCCATAGACTGTCTTGGCTCCGCGGCCACTGGATTTGGACTTGGCCGAAACCATAAGTTCCCGGGCCAATGCTGTCAGGGATGATTTTTCCACGATGCTCCGTATCTATTGCTTAGGCACAACTTCGGAACTGCTTTCCTTCACAGTACCCGCACAACAAAGCCGCCGCCCACCCCCACAACGGGAGGTGAGCGGCGGCGCCGTCGTACCCCAGCCGCTCCCACTGCTCGAAAGCTCGCAGCGGGACCTTCGCAGCCGTGGGCCCATACTCAAAGACCAGAGGCGAGTGTTAGCTCACGTGGCGTTCGTCAACTCCGTTGTAAGCGCTCAACGGGCGGATCAGCGAGTTGGCTGCACGCTGTTCCATGATGTGCGCCGTCCAACCGGTGATACGGGCGGCGATGAAGATGGGCGTGAACATGTCCGTGTCAAAACCCATCAGGTGGTACGTGGGCCCGGCTGGGTAATCGAGGTTGGGCTTGATGGCCTTGGCCTCATCCATGGCCTGCTCGAGCCCGTCATACAGGCCCAACATTTCCGGACGATCAAAATGCGCGATCATCTTATCCAGCGCGCCCTTCATGGTGGGAACGCGTGAGTCGCCGTGCTTGTACACGCGGTGCCCAAAGCCCATGACCTTCTTCTTCTGCGCCAGGGCGTCTTCCATCCATGCCTTGGCGCGGGTGGCTGCTTCCTCACGCGTCTCATCGCTGCGGATGCCGATCTCATTGAAAGTATGCATGACGGCCTCGTTGGCACCGCCGTGCAGCGGACCCTTCAACGCGCCAATGGCGCCGGTGACTGCCGAGTGCAGATCCGAGAGTGTGGAGGTAATCACGCGCGCCGTGAACGTGGAGGCGTTGAAGGAGTGCTCCGCGTACAACACCATGGAGACGCGGAAAGCGTCCACAACCTCCGGGGCTGCTTCTTCGCCAAAGGTCATCCACAAGAAATTGTCCGGGTAGGGCAAGTCCGTGCGGGGTTCCACCAATTCCAAACCACGACGGCGGCGCTGATCGTAAGCGACCACTGCCGGGAACTGCGCAAACAGGGACTTGGCCTTTTCCAATTCCGCCTCGGGAGAGGAGTCCTCGGCCAACGGATGAGCTGCGCCGAGGACCGATACTGCCGTGCGTCCCACATCCATGGGGTGGCAATCCAGCGGCAAGAGATCAATGGCTGCCTTGACGCGAGCATCGAGGGCGCGGTTGGCACGCTCAAATGTTTCAAAGCTGGCCAGTTCAGCTGCGGACGGCAATTCTCCTGTCCAGAGCAGCAGAGCCACTTCTTCGAAAGACTTGCTGGCGGCCAGCTCCTGGACCGGATAACCGCGGTACAGCAGCGAGTTGGACTCGGGATTGACCTTTGAAACGGCGGTGTAGTCGGCGACGACGCCGGCTAGGCCTTTGCGTACTTCTTCTTCAGTCACTGTTGGCACTTCCTCGTCCTTAGAGATTCGAGTTGTTGGTAGAGATGTCCAGGCCTGGGACCTGGAAGTTGAAGATACCTGTATCAAACTGGTTGTACGCCTCATAGTCAACCAGCTCGTACAGGCGTGAGCGGGTCAGCATGTCTTCCACGGCGGCTTCTTGCGTGCCATCAGCGGCAATGGCGTCTAGGACGCGTTCTGCTGCACCCATCGCACTTCGTAACAACGTCACGGGGTAGATGATCATAGCCACGCCGGCAGCAGCCAAAGCGTCGCGGGTGAACAGCTCACTCTTACCAAATTCGGTCATGTTTGCCAGTACCGGTACGTTCACAGCCTTGCACACGGCTTCGAACTCTGCCACGGACTTCATGGCTTCGGGGAAGATCGCGTCAGCACCGGCGTCGACCAAGGCCTTGGCCCTGTCAATGGCGGCATCCAAACCTTCTACGGCGCGGATGTCGGTGCGGGCCATGATCAAGAAGTTCGGATCGCGGCGGGCATCGGCGGCGGCAGCAATACGCTTGACTGCCGTGTCTAGATCCACCATGTTCTTGCCATCGAGGTGTCCGCACCGCTTGGGGTTGAACTGGTCCTCAATGTGGCAGCCGGCCAGCCCAGCGTTCTCCAGCTCCTGGATGGTGCGGGCCACGTTCATGGGCTCACCGAAGCCAGTATCGGCATCAATGAGACATGGCAGGTCCGTCATGCGGGCAATCTGTCCACCGCGCGCGGCCACCTCGGTCAGGGTCGTCATGCCAATATCCGGCAAGCCCAGATCGTTGGCAAGGACGGCGCCGGAGATGTAGACGCCGTCGAACTTCTTTTCCTCAATGAGGCGAGCCGAGAGCGGGTTGAAGGAGCCCGGAAACTGGACGGCTGCGCCCGGAACCAGCATGGCCCGGAAGTCAGCGCGCTTCTGTTCAGCGGTTTTCTTGGAGTACAACATCTTAGAAGAGTCCCTTGGGTGCGGCTGCCAGATCCACGACGCCGGGAGCTGCCAGAATGTTCAGCTGGTCCAGTTCGCCGGCGGCCAGGTTGGGCAAATTTTCTGCTGCCGCGATGAAGCGGTCGATCTCGGCTTCCTCGACCAAGCCGGTGGCCAGGGTACGGAACTTGTTGATGTACTGCTCGCGGGCAAACGGGCGGGCGCCCAGCGGGTGAGCGTCGGCGACGGCGATGGAGTCCTCAATGACGGTGCCATCGTTGAGCGTGATGACTACTGTGCCACCGAAGGCCTTTTCGGCGATGTCCAAGGAGTGGTAGCGGCGCGTCCACTCGGCATCTTCTTCCGTGGTGACCTTGTGCCACAGCTCCACGGTGTCGGGGCGGCCGGCACGCTCGGGGGAGTACGAGTCAACGTGGTGCCATGCACCATCCTGCAGGGCCACCGTGAAGATGAACGGGATGGAGTGATCCAGGGTTTCCCGTGATGCGGTGGGATCGTACTTCTGGGGATCGTTGGCGCCGGAACCAATCACGTAGTGCGTGTGGTGGCTGGTCTTGATCAGCACGCTGGCTACGTTGGCGGGGTCGGTTGCCTCGGGGTGCTCGCCGTGCAGCCTGCGGGCCAAGTCAATCCACGCCTGTGCCTGGTATTCAGCAGAGTGTTCCTTGGTGTAGGTATCCATGATGGCGCGCTTGGCCTCACCGGCGGCGGGCAGGGGCACGGTGTACTGAGCGTCGGCGCCGTCGAGCATCCACGCGATCACACCATCTTCACCTTCATAGATCGGAACCGGTGAGGTCTGGCCGCGCATGGCACGGTCGGCAGCCTCAACGGCCATCTTGCCGGCAAATGCGGGAGCGTGAGCCTTCCACGTGGAGATCTCACCCTTGCGGGACTGGCGGGTGGCGGTGGTGGTGTGCAGACCCTGGCCCACGGCCTGGAAGATGGTCTCCACTTCAAGGTTAAGCAAGGTGCCAATGCCAGCAGCGGCGGAGGGGCCCAGGTGGGCAACATGGTCAATCTTGTGCTTGTGCAGGCAGATGGCCTTGACCAGGTCAACCTGAATCTCGTAACCGGTGGCGAGGCCGCGGATCAAATCTGCACCTGATGCACCGGTGTGCTGGGCAACGGCCAGGATCGGCGGAATGTTATCTCCCGGGTGAGAGTACTCGGCAGCAAGGAACGTGTCGTGGTAATCCAGTTCGCGAACGGCCACGCCGTTGGCCCAAGCAGCCCACTCGGGGGAAACCTTCTCGGTGATACCGAAAACGGAGGCGCCAGCGCCACCAGTGGACGGGGCGTGGGTCAGTGCCTGGGCGCGGGCCGCAACAATGGGGCCACGGTTCAAGGATGCGATGGCAACGGAAGCGTTGTCGATGACGCGGTTGATGATCATATCGGTGACCTCAGCGGTCACGGCCACGGGGTCAGCAGCCACGGTGGCAATCTTGTGGGCCAACTGGTCCTCACGGGCCAGGTTCTCTTCGCTCTTGTAAACGCGGACATTGTGATCGACTGTCATGGTGTTCCTTTCGCAGGGTGATACAAAAATATTTGGGGAAGTATTAATGAGTGGTGCTCAAAAGATGGCGCAGGCTGTTATCCAGATGGACCGTGGTTGCTGCGCTGGCCACGGTGGGGCTGCGGTTGGCGATAGCAAGAGCAATCGCTGCGTGTTCCCTCGCAGCGTCGCGGAGCCTAGCGGGATTGTCTTTACCTAACCGCCTGACCCTCACCAAGTGAACCCGCAAGTTCTTCAGCGCCTGGGTGAGGTAATGATTGCCGACGGCGAAATCCACCGCCGCGTCCAAGTCACCCGCCAGCTGGTAGTAGTCAGCGCGGGACGGATCATCGGCGGTGATAAGTTCTCCTGCATTGACAAGCTGACGGTGGAGGTTGAAGAAGATCTCCGGATCGCAGCGCTGGGCTGCCAGTTCGGCGGCCCGGCATTCCAAGGCTGTGCGGAGTTCAAACAATTCATCCAGATGGTCCAGTGAGATTTCACTGACCACCACTCCGCGCCCGCTCTGTGGTTCAGTCAGGCCCTCGGCTGTGAGTTTGGCCAGCGCTTCACGAATGGGAGTTCGGGATACCCCCAGCCGTGCGGAGAGTTCAACCTCTCCCAGTACTGTGCCAGGAGTCAATTGCCAGTCGATGATGTCGGCGCGCAGTGCCACATATGCTCGTTCGCTAGCTCGCATGATCCCTCCCTGACGTGGTCGCGTGGTGGTTCTGTGGTGATTCTGTGGCTGTTCTGAGGCGGTTCGCCCTGATATTGCGTGGCCTATTAGCTGTGGCCTACAGAACACACTACCCGTTCTGTGTATACAAGCAACAGTGTAATGGGGTGTTTTTCCTAAATTTCTGCCAAATAATTCAAATAATGTATACATTGGTGGTTGTCAGGGCCCAAACTTGCGCGGTAGCATGGCACACATCACATCAAGGTGGATGGAGAAGCACTATGGCATTGAAAACCGTTAGCTACCGGGACGAATACCAGCGCAGCATCAATGACCCCGAGGGGTTCTGGCTCGAAGCGGCCAAAGCTGTCGATTGGGATGTGGCGCCCACGCAAGCGCACAACGGAGAGCAATCGCCACATGGCCGCTGGTTTGCTGATGGCGAGCTCAATACCTGTTACAACGCTCTCGACAGGCATGTAGCCGCCGGGCGTGGGGATCAGCCCGCCCTGATCCACGATTCCGCCATGACAGGAACCCAACGTGTCTACACCTACGCGGAGCTCACCGATCAGGTTGCTCGCTTCGCCGGAGTGCTCCGCGCCCAAGGTGTAGGCAAGGGGGATAGGGTACTGATCTACATGCCCATGATCCCCGAGGCCGCCATCGCCATGCTGGCCACCGCGCGTCTGGGCGCCATCCATTCCGTGGTCTTCGGCGGATTTGCTGCCAGTGAACTGGCTGTGCGCGTTCAGGATGCCACACCCAAAGTTGTTGTCACCACCTCCGGCGGACTGGAGCCCAATCGTGTGGTGGAGTACCTGCCCACAGTTCATGAAGCGTTGACCAAGGCAGGTTCCCCGGAACTGCCCGTGATCATCAAGCACCGCGACGGCTTTAGCGCAGATCCCGCAGCCCTGGGCTTGAATGCCGTGGATTGGGAGGCTGCGCTCTCAGACGCCCAGCCCGCCGCACCCGTGCCTGTGAAAGCGAGTGAACCGCTCTACATCCTCTACACATCAGGTACTACCGGGGCACCCAAAGGTGTGGTGCGAGACAATGGTGGTCACGCCGTCGCACTTTTGTGGACCATGAAAAATCACTACAACATTGCCCAGGGTGATATCTGGTGGACGGCCTCCGATGTTGGCTGGGTGGTGGGGCATTCCTACATTGTCTACGGGCCGCTCCTGGCCGGGGCCACCACTGTGATGTACGAGGGAAAACCTGTGGGCACCCCTGACGCCGGCGCGTTCTGGCGCGTCATTGAGCAGCACAAGGTCAAGGCGTTGTTCACCGCACCCACCGCATTGCGGGCCATTCGCAAGATGGATCCGGAGGCCGCCCTGCTGGAGAAGTACGACGTCGGCACTCTGGAAACGCTGTTCACCGCGGGTGAGCGGCTGGATACCGATACCTATCATTGGGCTGGCAAGGTCCTTGGGGTACCTGTGGTTGATCATTGGTGGCAGACCGAGACCGGCTGGGCCATTGTGGGAAACCCGCGCGGGCTGGAACCTCTGGCCTTGAAGCCGGGCTCACCAACTGTGCCCATGCCCGGGTTCGATTTGCGGATCGTAGACGGTATGGGAGTGGATGTGGCCACGGGGGAGGAAGGCAACATAGTTCTTGGCTTGCCGCTGCCTCCTGGCACGCTGCCCACCCTATGGAACGATGATCAACGATTTGTTGATTCTTACCTCAGTGCTTTTGAGGGCTTTTACGTCACGGGCGATTCCGGCTACCAAGACGAAGACGGCTATGTCTTTGTCATGGGCCGCACCGACGATGTCATCAATGTTGCCGGCCACCGGCTCTCCACCGGTGCCATTGAGCAGGTCATCGGCACCCATCAGGCCGTAGCGGAATGCGCTGTCATTGGTGTTGCTGATGCCCTCAAGGGGCAAAAGGCTGTGGGCTATGTGGTCCTGAAATCGGGGGTGACACTGTCCGACGAGGACCTGCAAAAGGAGCTCGTTGCGCTGGTCCGGCGCGAGATTGGGCCCGTGGCAGATTTCAAGTCCGCAGTAGTAGTGGACGCGCTGCCCAAAACTCGCTCCGGAAAGATCCTGCGCAAGACCATGCGCCAGATCGCCGATGGCGAAGACTATGTGGTGCCTTCAACTATTGAGGACTCCTCGGTGATTGAGACGCTCGTCCCGGTGCTGCGCCCCAGCTAGATCCTTGGGCCAGTATTTCTCTTGTTCGTCTCTATGTTTTCTCCTGAATTTTTCCCCTAAGCCGCTGTCGCCTGTGAATGGGCGACGGCGGCTCTTGCGTTAAGTGGGTGAGTGAGCTTCCACTTTATTAGAATATTATTTCGTATAAGTATTGCAGGTTGATTACGGTGAGCGTAAACTTGATGTATGAGTACGCGGGAGAAGGTCCCCGGAGGTCCGGGCGATTTCGCCACACAGGATGTGGTGGCACTTCTCGCGTCTATTGCCTTTCCCTTAATTGAACCCTTTGGGTCTGACACTGAGGTGTTGGCTGGATTGCCCGCCCGGACTCCTTATCCTGTTCCGAATCCTGAGCCGGCTTCCCGGCTCAGTGTTGCTCGGAGTGTCATTGATTCCAGTCAGCAGGGTCTGCGCCTTATGAAGTGGATAGAGGATAATTCGGCGGCGTGTAAGGCGTCGCTGGTGGATCGGATGATGGGGGCGGTAGCGGTGGAATCCGCGGCTACGGAATTGGATAGCTGCCAGAGTCGGGTGGCTGAGAAGGGGCATATCGCCGATATCGCTGCTTCCTTGGGGATTGCTGAATCAAGCGCATCGCGGTTGGTGGTCCAGGCACAATACTTGCAGGAGTACCCGGCAACCCGGGAAGCTCTGATGGCGGGGAAACTGTCGTGGCGGCATGTATGCACCATTCTGGATGAGTTCGGCACGTTGAATGAGACGGCCGGGGTTAGTGAACAGATTCGAGCAGAATTTGAGGCGCAATTGTTGTTACTGGCGGTCAATACCACTCCGGGGAGGTTTGCCTCGAAGGCGCGGCGGGCGCGGGAACTGTTGTTCCCCGAGTCTTGTGAAGTGCGGACCAAGCAGGCTTTTCGAGGACGGTCCTTGAGTGTAGATCCCGGTAAGGATGGGATGTCGTGGGTGACGTTGCACGTTCCCACCATTGCCGCGAACGCGATCATGGTGCACTGCACCCGCGCGGCGCGGGCCATCAAGGCGGCAGCAGCGGAAGCCCATCGGGCGGCTGCCGCGGCTGGGACCGGTGAAGATTGCCGGGAGCCTCGGACCATGGATCAACTGAGGGCTGATATTGCCGCGATACTCCTCATGGGCCAAGAACTCCCGAGCACCGCGAATTATGCACCATCCCCAACGACTAACGGCCAGGGCGGCAAGAACGGCGCCAATGGGTTCGGTCAACGCAGCAGTAACAGCACTAGCTATGGCAAAGGCAACAACGGAGGATCTTGGCGCACCGGCAGTGGTAGTGCGTTCTTCCCTGACAAGCCTCCGGCCACGAGCGGAACATGTTCGGCCGAGGGCATCTTTGGCGATTCCTCCCATGGGGACGAAACTATGGTTCCTTTTGGGGAGAGCTCAGCGTTCGGGGTGACTTTGCTTGATGAGACAGCTCCGTGGGACAGGCAACGTAACGCTCAACCGGATCCACCTGTCAGCGCGGATGCCAGCCCTGTGCCCGATCCTAAATCGGCGGATGTGCCCGCTAATGGCCCAGAAGCTGCCCAAGATGGTGGGATTGTCGGGGTGCTGGTTGGTGATGGGTCGGGCTTTGTCGAGGGTGTGGTCGATGGGGTCATAGAAGACCCTCAGGAGCTCTACGTCCAGGAGCTGGCGGGGCTGGCACAGCATCCATTGGTGACGAATCCACCCATGCCCAAGGCGTTGGTGTTGTTGAAAGTTCCACTGTTGGGGTTGTTGGGGATTACAGATGAACCTGCTGAGTTGGTCGATCGGGATGCTGGGCCCGTTCCGGAAAATATTGCTCGACGCTTGTTGGCTGGCTCGCCAACGTTCTTGCGGGTGTTCACTGATCCGGTGACCGGGGAGACGCTGCCGCTGAGCCCAGATCGCTACACACTTCGGGACACCGAACGGTCCGTGTTGCAGGCGCTAGCTGGCGGCTGCTACTTCCCGAATTGCACTGAACCGGTGATGGAAACGGATATGGACCATGTGCAGAGTTTTGAATACGGCGGGAAGACTGACTTCACTAATCTCAGGCCAGCGTGTAAACGTCATCACGGTTTCAAACACTTCAAGGATGACAAAGACCGTCATGGACGGTATCGCCGATGGGATGAGCCGTTGCGGACCACCATCCGCCTCCGTGGTTGGACCCCTCGACTCAAGGCTGATGGCAGGGTCGGTTGGACGTCGCCCTCAGGGAAATACCACAAACCAGAATATACCCAACCCCAATGGCCTGCCTATCCCAAATGGCTGAAGAAATGCATCGCCAAGTCACTGGCACCCGGCAAGACACCCGGCCTGACGTCAGACAAGACACCCGGCCTGAGGGGCAAGGGGGTCACCTCTGAAAATCCGGACAGTCCCGACCTTTCTAGCACCCTTGGCAGCCCTGACGTTCCTTGCAGTCCCGACGCTCCGAACAGCACCTGAGTAGTGCTTAAAAGCAGCCGGCCGGTAAGAGGAAAACTTTGTGGTTCTCCTCTTACCGGCCGGCTAATCGCTGCCCAGTGGCGTTGTTACTGAGCCAGAGTGTGCGTCGCAGCTTCGCTGCCCGGTGCGGCTACAACATTCTCATCGCTGGGATCCTGAGCTTGCGTGCCGAGGTGGCCACGGGTGAGTTTGTTCATGATCAGTGCCAAGGCGCCGTCACCGGTTACGTTGGTGGCTGTACCGAAGCTGTCCAGGGCGATGTAAGCCGCGAACATGAGTCCAACCTCAATTTCGCCAAAGCCGAGCATCTGAACGAGCAGACCGGCGGCTGCGGCAATAGCGCCACCGGGAACGCCAGGGGCGGCAATCATCATGACGCCGAGCATCAAGATGAAGGGGAAGTAGGCGCCGAAGGAGATATCGCCGCCGGTGAGCAGCAAGACTGCAATGGAGAAACAGGTGATCTTCACCATTGAACCGGACAAGTGAATGGTTGCGCATAGTGGAATCACGAATCCGGCGACTGAATCTGAGACGCCGTTCTTCTTCGTTGAAGCAAGGGTTACCGGAATAGTCGCAGCAGATGAAGAGGTTCCCAGTGCGGTGAAGTACGCGTCGCGCATGTTCCATAGTGCCTTGAACGGGTTCAGGCCGTTCATGGCGCCAGCAATCGAGTACTGGGCGATCAGAACAACGAACGTCAGGGCGAAGGAGACAACTGCTACCAGCAAGAACTTTGTGACGACAGTGATAGCTGATCCGCTGGCAGAGAGGTCCATGAAGATACCGAAGATGAACAGCGGCAGAGCCGGCACGATGATGCGGCGAATCACGGATTCAATAATGGTGCGGAACTCAATAGCACCGCGGAAGAGCACCTTGGACTTGAATGCGGTCAGACCAATGCCGATCACAAACGCGAGCACTAGGGCGCTCATGACGCCAATCACTGGCGGAAGCACAATTTCAGTAGCAGAATCTCCGGCACTGCTGACCACCGTCAAGAAAGGGGTGAAACCGGAACCGGAGTCGGCACCAATCGCTTCGAGTCCACCGCCGGACAAAGAAGCAGTGAAGAGCCACCGGCTCACAAAGTATGCCAGCAAACCAGCGAGGATGGTGGAACCATAGGCGATCAGAGCTGTGACCCCGAGCCACTTACCTGCACCCTTACCCAATTCGGCGATTGCGGGCATGACCAGGCCCAAAATAATGAGCGGCACAATGAAGCTCAGGAAGCCAGAGAAGATCGAGTTATAGGTCAGGAACAACCCGCCAAGCCAGGTTGGCATGAGGGGACCGGTAAGGATACCCAAAATAATGGCTATAACAATCCAGCCAAGTAGTGGGATCGATTTCAGCAGCTTCATGGTGGTCCTCTATTTGTCTGGAGCGGTGCCGCGCGACGCTGCGTGACACTCTGGCGGCGCTAGGAACGCCTCAGCAATTGTAAACGGTGTGGGAGCGGACACATAAACGAGGCCCCTCTTCGTGCGCTACTACTTGCTGGCGACTGCAGGGGGGATGCCGAATAAGCCACCGTCCTTGGCGGATTTTGGCTTCCGCACATGGGTGCCCCACAAGAAAGCCAGCCATGTCAGTGTCAGCTGAACCGGGAAGGCAATGGAGGGCACTCCGCCTGAGATCAGACAGATGAGCACCGGCAACAGCACAATCAGGCTCAGGTCCGGGCCAACGATGAACGCTCTAATGGCTCCAGTAGGGATGGGTCCGGCAGGGCCTGCCACGGCGGGCATATTCCAGTCCGGCGCGGCCCGGAAACCAGCGCGCAATGTGGCGGCGCCAAGTCCCGGACCAGCAAAAATGGCAAGAATCAGCAAGGGAGCTGAGCCAACACCCAAGGCGAGCAAGAGTCCAAAACAGACCGGTGCCCACAGTGTCATGACCACGGCGGGAACCACATAATGCACTCGGCGGACCGTTGTTGCTGGCAGCGGCATGAGCGTATCTACTGCCGGGTTGCCATTGGCAAACCGTGCAGTGGCACCCAAAGCAGTGACGGCGAAATGGGCGCAAAAGTATAGGACCACGGCGATCAAAATGGCATTGCCGAGGAACTCCACCGATGCCAATGATGCGGGTACGGCGGCGAGCACCAGCACCCGCAGCAGCGTGCTGGGCGAGCGTAGCGCCATGGTGGCATGCGTGCTGGCCAGTGTTTTGATGCTGCGGGCGTGGACAGTGCCTTTCTTGAAAATCATGGGTAGCTTGACCCTGCTGGTCCCCGCTGAGGGCCCAGTGCTCAGCGAACGGGAGAGCTCGGTAGCATCCATGGACAGCAATGAGCTGGCCGCATAAGCGCCAGCGGCCGCACTTTTCTTGAGTGCTGCTGTGGTGATGCGTTCAAGGTTTGCATAGACCAGCGCAAGGAGCCCCAGTGCAAGAGCCACGATCAGCAGGGGCCACGTGGCGCCGTCGGCCACTAAGAGGGGCCACGTGGCGCCGTCGGCCACTAAGAGGGGCCAGCTCGTGGGAAGGAATTTCAGCCAAGAGGTTTGCGCGGCGGTGATAGCGCTGGATCCGGCCACGTTGTTGTACAGGGCCGTCGCCACCAAGCTCAATGGGGCAAGGAAAGTGATGGCCCCCATAATCTTTTTCAGCCACGCACCGGATCCCGTGATCTGGCACCACGAGGCAATGCCGTACAGCAGCCAGGCCAAGCCAGCGCCGCACAGCACGGCCAGCGCTAAGTTCCCGGGGGTGGGGTTCGCCGCCATACCCAGCGACAGTGGCAGAACTACTAACACGGCCGCGAGGGTTGGCCAGAGGATCGATTTCAAGAACCCGGGCTGGATGAAACCTTTGCGGCGCACTGGTAGTCCCAGCCACCAGGCGGTTTGCGGCAGCGTCATGGCAACTGGCCCCATGGTCATTTCTGTGGCTAGGAGTGCCGCGGCCAGCGTCAGTAGTACCGTCGTGCTGGCCTGCAGCAGTGTTACCGAGTGGAAACCTGGCGCAACGGCAGAGGCCAAGAGCGCCGACTCATCACCAACACCCAAACTATGGCGCAAGGCCATGATGAGGGCCCCGGCCATAGTCAGCAATGTTAATGCCCCAAGAATGGAGGTGTACACCTCGGAGATGAGTTCCATGAGCCCGCCCTGAGTGCGGCTAAGCCCGGCCTTGAAGGTGTACTGGCGGATTTGTTTGGCGCTGAAGCGCTCGCTTGTAGTGATGGCCATGACTCAGCCCGCGTGCGGGTTTTCGGAAGCGATCGCCGCTGCGGCTTGCGTCGGTGTCATGGCGTGGGTGGTATCAGCGATGAAAACGGCCTTGGTGGCCACCGTCATGAGGAAATCGGGATCATGGGTCACCACCAGAAGTGACAGACCGGCGTCAACTTCAGCACGCAAGCGGGCGGCAAGTTTGTGTCGCATGGCCGTGTCAAGACGCTGTTCTGGCTCGTCCAACACCAGCAGCGAGCGGGGCCGCACAAAGGCTGCGGCCAATAGCATCCGGCGCCGTTGTCCCGAGGAGAGGTTGTACGGCCGCGAGCTTGCTTGTTCTTTCAAGCCGAAGAATTCCAGTTCAGCGCTAATGATCTCTTCCACGTCATCAACGCCGTGCCCGGCGCAGACAATCGCTAGGTGCTCTTCCACCGTTAACGAAGGGAAGAAAGCGTCATCATCGAAAACAACAGCGACTTCGCGTCGAAAATCCAGTGTTCGGTCATCCACTACAGAGCTGTTGATCAAGGTTGTGCCGGAGACGGCCTCCAGTTGGCCCACCACTGTCTTTACTACCGTAGATTTGCCGGCGCCGTTGGGCCCCACAAGAGCCAAGGCCTGAGCTGAATGGAGGCTGAAGCTGACAACACCACAGACGGCCTTGCCGCCGTAACCGGCCTGCATTTTCTCGACGCGCACTACCTCTTTGCGGTGGGCTGGTTGCGAAGCGGCTGGTGGCCCGGCGGGGGTGTTGTTGGTGGGATTGGTTCTTTTGCTCATCACCTTCGAAGTATAGGCGCGTAACAACATTCAACTTCAGCTTGAGAGTCAAGGCTCAAAACCCATCGGGGCCAAATGTTCAAAACATGCCCCCAGCACCCGGTAACGTAGAGGGTGGCAGTGGTGAGTTAAATTAGCGGCGAAAGTGTGGACTGACAGGTGAGCAACGAGCAGGGTGCAACGGCACTTGCCGGCGAAGACGTACTGGGCCCTACGGGGCGTCCCGTGACGGAATTCCCCGAGCCTCCAGCCCTTTCCTCCCACGGCCCCGCACGCATTATCGCCATGGTGAATCAAAAAGGTGGCGTCGGCAAGACCACTTCCACCATCAACCTAGGTGCTGCGCTGGCAGAAGCCGGGCGCAAGGTGCTGCTGGTGGACTTTGATCCGCAGGGTGCTCTCTCCGCTGGTTTCGGTACCAATCCTCACGAGCTGGACGTCACCGTGTACAACGTGCTGATGGACCGCAAGGTGGATATACGTGATGCCATCATCCACACCGATGTTGAGAACATTGACATTCTTCCCGCAAACATTGACCTCTCGGCAGCCGAAGTTCAGCTCGTCAACGAGGTAGCTCGCGAGCAGGTACTGGCCAGTGCGCTGCGCAAGGTGGAGGACGACTATGACGTTGTCCTCATCGACTGCCAGCCGTCCTTGGGCTTGCTGACCGTCAACGCATTGACCGCAGCCCACGGCGTGATCATTCCGCTGATCTGCGAATTCTTTGCCCTGCGAGCCGTGGCACTCTTGGTGGAGACCATCGATAAGGTGCAGGACCGTTTGAACCCGGGTCTGCAGGTCGACGGCGTGCTGGCCACCATGTATGACGCCCGCACCCTGCACGGTCGTGAAGTCCTAGCCCGCCTAGTAGAAGCCTTTGGTGACAAGGTTTTCGAAACCGTCATCAAGCGCACCATCAAGTTCGCCGACGCCTCAGTGGCCGCTGTACCCATTACCTCTTACGCGAGCAACCATCAGGGCGCCGAGTCATACCGCAGGCTGGCCAAAGAATTGATCGCCCGAGGCGGCTCGCCCTAACTTGATCTCACCACAGAACGTCGCGGGGATCGCGGCAGAAATACCACCGGAAGCAGCCCCGGGCAAGACTCGTTTCGAAGTCCGCCTAGAAAACTTCACGGGACCTTTTGACCTGCTTTTGGGACTAATTTCCAAACATGAGATGGACATCACTGATGTGGCAATTGCCACTGTCACGGATGAATTCATCAGCTATTTGAAGGCTCTTCAGGACCTCGGCCAGGACTGGGCATTGGATGAAGCCAGCGAATTTCTCGTTCTGGCTGCCACCCTGCTGGACCTCAAAGCAGCCCGGCTTTTGCCAGCGGGTGAGGTGGAGAACGACGACGACCTGGCTCTTCTTGAGGCCCGTGACCTCTTGTTCGCACGGCTTTTGCAATACAAGGCCTTCAAAGAAGTGGCTACCCTTATGGGTGCCGAATTGGAGCGAGAAGCCCGGCGCTTCCCCCGCCAAGTTGGGCTCGAGCCACAGTTCGCAGCGCTCCTACCTGAGCTGGTGTGGCGTCACACGCCCCAACAATTTGCCGACTTGGCTGCTCGTGCCATGGAAACAAAGGAACCGCCAAGCACAGTGGTGGGTCTAACTCACTTACATGTGACATCTGTCAGTGTCATGGATCAGGCAGCGATTATCACCGCCATGCTCACTGCGGGCATGCCTAAATCCAGTGATCCTGCCGCGGTGGACTGGGTCGGAGCGCCTTTGACGTTCGCCGCGCTGAGTGCCGATGCGGATTCCTCCATGATGGTTATTGCCAGGTTCTTAGCGCTACTGGAACTCTTCCGGGATCAGCTGGTCACCTTTGATCAGCCGAATCCACTGGGGGAGTTGCTGGTGCAGTGGAGTGCCGGTGTGGGCTCTGCTGGTGCTGGTGCTGGTGTGAGTGATTTTGATGATGAGCTCCCCGAAGAGAGCAACGGGACGCCCACCAAGGATCCCGCTGCTGAAAGTGAGGTCAGTCATGTCTGAGGAACCCACAGTGCCTGTAGATCCCGTGCTCGAGCAATCTCTGAGTGATGCCTCCGAGTTGACGGAATCTCGCGACAGTGTCCGCGCAGCCCTGGAAGCTGTGCTGATGGTGGTGGATGAGCCCGTTTCGGAGGAGCAGCTGGCTTCCGTAGTGGGATTGCCTGCCGCTACCATACGTGAGCTATTACACGAACTCGCAAGGGAGTACGACGGTTATACTGGACAGGGTGACACCGTACCGGTTCGCGGCTTTGAACTCCGGCATCTTGCTGGTGGTTGGCGTATTTACTCACGTCCCGCTTACTCCGAGATCGTGTCCCAGTTTGTTGTGGACGGCCAAACGGCCCGGCTCACGCAGGCAGCCTTGGAGACATTGGCGGTGATTGCTTACCGCCAACCGGTCTCCCGAGCCCGTGTCTCCGCCATTCGTGGCGTGAACGTGGACTCGGTTGTCAGGACGCTTGCGCAGCGCGGGTTGATTGAGGAAGTGGGCACCGATCCGGTGTCCGGGGCTTTCCTGTACCGCACCACGGCGTACTTTTTAGAACGGCTTGGGATGGGGAGCGTGGACGAGTTGCCGCAAATTGCACCGCACCTGCCCGGTCTGGAAAACCTTCAGGATTTCGATGATTCACACTTTTAGCATGACCACAACACTTAGCACTTTAAGGATTACATAATGACACCGTCACCCCGCTCCGGGAATTCTTCCGGACAGAACCAGCCGCGTGGAGGCAAGCCCCGTTTTGGTGCACCTAAGTCCGGCGGTTTCAAATCCGGCGCACCCAAGTCCGGCGGTTACAAGTCTGAGGGCAACAGGTCTGAAGGCTACATGTCCGGCTCCAAGTCAGGCTCGAATGACAACCAGCTGAAGCCGGGCGCCTTGCGCGCCGCAGGCTATAACGCTGATAGGGCAGCCAATGCTGCCAACGCAGGCGGCTACAAGTCCGGTGCCCCCAAGTTGGGCGGCCCCAAGGCTGGTGCCAAAAAGCCTGGTGCTCGCAAGCCCAGCCAGACCGGTGCCCGCCCGTTCAAGAACGAGCAGTACGGCCGCACGGTGGGACCGTCGAAGAACCGCCCCACGGAGCAGAATCGTCGCCCGTCACGCACCACAGATGACATTGATATTCACAATGCCGAGGGCGTTCGCCTGCAGAAGGTCATGGCAATGGCAGGGGTGGCATCTCGCCGCCTGTGCGAAGACATGATCCTTGAAGGTCGCGTTCAGGTTGACGGCGTCACAGTTAACCAGCTGGGCCTGCGCGTCGACGCTGCCTTGGTGGAAATCGCTGTGGATGGCATGACCATCCAGACCAACGATTCCTTGGTCTACATGGTCTTCAACAAGCCCAAGGGCGTTGTTTCCACCATGGATGACCCCGAAGGCCGACCCTGCATCAGTGACTTCCTGAAGAAGCGCCAGACCGCAGAGCGTCTCTTCCACGTTGGCCGGTTGGATACCGGAACTGAGGGCCTACTGCTCTTGACCAACGACGGCGAACTTGCCAACCGCTTGACCCACCCCAAGTACGAGATCCCCAAGACCTACCTGGTTCAGGTCAAGGGCCCTATGGCTCATGGCGTTGGCGCCCAGCTCAAGGACGGCGTGGAGCTTGAGGATGGCTGGCAGAAGGTTGACTCCTTCCGCTTGGTTGACTCCACTCCGGGCCACGTCTTGGCCGAGGTTGTTCTGCACTCCGGTAAGAACCGCATTGTCCGCCGTATGTTCGACGCCGTCGGTTACCCGGTGGAGCGTCTGGTGCGTGTGAAATTCGGACCGATCGCACTGGGCGATCAGCGTCAAGGCAGCGTCCGCGTCTTGGGCCGCCATGAGATTGGCTTCCTCCTTTCCGACGTGGGGATGTAATTAACGCATGAATCCTTCGCACTTGAGCGGAGCCGTGCTGGTCCTTGGCAGCGGGCTGCTAGGGGCCAGTATTGGTTTGGGGCTGCGGGCCCGCGGCATTGACGTGGTCTTGAGTGACCCCTCGCCGTCGGCCCAGGCTGTGGCTGTGGACATTGGTGCCGGGCGCGCCCTTGACCCTGCTGAAAACCTGAGTCCACAGCTGGTTGTTGTGGCCGCGCCTCCTGATGTCACCGCCCACGTTGTGGCGGGTGCGCTCTCAAAGTACCCCTCCGCCGTCGTGGTTGACATTGCCAGTGTGAAGGGTGCTGTGCTGGCCGAACTCCAAGCCATGGAGGCTCTGGAACCGGCAATGCTAGAACGGTACGTTGGCACGCACCCCATGGCCGGGCGCGAACGCTCAGGACCGGTTGCGGCTCGCGGCGAGCTGTTCAACTCGATGCCGTGGGTGCTGTGCCCGTCGGAGGTGAGCAGCGCGGGGGCCATCAAGGTGGCGCATTCGTTGGCCATTGATCTGGATGCGGTGGTGTTCCGGTTTACCCCTGAGGAGCACGACGGCGCCGTCGCTCTCGTTTCGCATCTGCCGCAGGTCATGGCGTCTTTGGTGGCAAGTAGGTTGGCGGAAACACCGCAGCACGCCTTGTCTCTTGCGGGCAATGGCTTGCGTGACGTGACCCGGATCGCCGCCAGTGACCCTGCCTTGTGGGTTCAGATTCTTGGCGCCAACGCCCCCAAGGTGTTGGAGATCATGCAGGGTGTGCGGACCGATTTGGACCGACTGATCAACACACTTAGCGCGCCCACGGCGCCCGGGGCGCGATTGGACTTGGCTCAGCTCATCTCCGAAGGTAACGCGGGGCAGAGCCGGATTCCCGGCAAACACGGTGGGCCGCCCCAGCAGTACTCCTGGCTGACAGTTTTGGTCGATGACAAGCCGGGCCAGATTGCCAAGCTACTGACCGAAATCGGTGAGATCGGGGTCAACCTCGAAGATTTGCGGCTGGACCATTCGGCCGGTCTGCAAGTTGGCATGGTGGAGATTTCAGTGCTCCCGGCACGCAGGGTGGCTCTGGTGGATGAATTGACGGCACGCGGTTGGAAGGTAATTCAATGAGCAACACAGATGTAACGGTGCAGCAGATTCGCATCGGCAAGCCCTTGGTGATTGCTGTTGACGGACCCTCCGGTTCGGGCAAGTCAAGTGTCAGCAAGGCCGTCGCTCAGCGTTTGGGCTTGGCGTTCTTGGACACCGGCGCCATGTACCGCAGCGTGGCCTGGCACTGCTTGAACGCGCGTATCAGCTTCGAAGACGCCGGTGCCGTTGAAGCGGCTGCGAACACCATCGCGATGGAACAGAGCATGCTTCCGGACACCGAATTTTTCAAAGTCAACGGCATCAACGTCACCGACGCTATCCGCGAGCCAAAGATCTCCTCTTCGGTCAGCGCTGTGGCTATCAACTTGGGTGCTCGCGCAGCATTGGTGCGCCGCCAACAGGACCTCATCGCCGAACACGGGCACCGCATTGTGGTGGAAGGGCGGGACATCACCACAGTGGTGGCCCCCCAGGCCGAGGTGCGCCTGATTCTGACGGCCAGCGAGGAAGCTCGTCTGCGCCGTAGGGGCCTGCAGCTCGGTGGCACACAGACGGCCGAGCAACTTCAAGAGCAGGTCTTGGCACGGGATGCGAAGGATTCAACCGTGGTTGATTTCCAGCGTGCCGCTGACGGTGTCTTCACGGTTGACTCCTCGGAACTAGATTTCGAAGAGACCATCCAAGCTGTCATCGCCGTGGTCCGCCAAGCAGTCAACGCCGGTCCCGCTGCATGAGCCGCGGCGAGACGCCGCTGCGGGTATTGACCGAACCGCCGCCGCGGTGGAAAACTTTGTGGAGTCGCCCGGTGGGGCGCTTCGTGGACCACGTGGTGTACAAAACCAAAGTTCAAGGACGGGAGAACATTCCCGTATCCGGGCCTGTAGTCTTTGCCGCAAACCACATGAGCTATCTTGACGGACCGGTCATGGTGGGTGCCAGCAGCAGATACATGCACGTTTTGGTCCGGCATAACATGTTTAAGGGTTTCCTTGGTGCGGTGTTGTACGCGTCGGGGCAGATCCCCGTGAACCGCAGTGGCGACCGGGCAGCCTTGCAGCACGCCAAAGCCGTCTTGGACCGCGGCGATTGTATTGGGATACTGCCAGAAGGCACCCGGGGGACCGGAGACGCCGCCAGTATGAACAACGGGGTGGCATGGCTAGCTCTTAACTCAGCTGCCGCCGTCGTACCTGTTGCAGTCTTGGGAACACGACACAGCGGGGAACATCGCGATAAAATTCCAGCACCACGGCGCACACTGCACGTAGTGTTTGGGGAACCATTGACAATCACGCGTGAACCCGGAGTTTCCGGCCGTGTTTCAATGGACAGAGCAACCGAACAAATCCGCCTGCGGCTGGCGGCACACATTGCCGCATCGCAAGCCGCAACAGGGCAGGATTTGCCTGCGGATGATCACCTATCTTCAAAGCATAAAGGACAGCAACCATGAGCGACCCCAAGTCATCCGCACCCTACGGTGACGGTGAGTTTGGTCACCCGGAATTTATACCCACGGGTACCGACCAAATCGCCGAGAAGTTGGCGGCCATCTCTGACGAGGACGCTGACGCCCGCGCGGCTGGCCTGCTCGCTGGCCTGGCAAGCTACGAACTCGACGAAGCAGACGCCGCTCTGCTTTCAGGAGAGTTCGACGGCGGCGAGAGCTACGACCCCTACCGCCAGAACCCGGTGCTGGCCATTGTTGGACGCCCCAACGTGGGCAAGTCCACCCTGGTTAACCGCATCTTGGGCCGCCGTGAGGCAGTTGTTGAGGACACCCCCGGGGTAACCCGTGACCGTGTTCAGTACGACGCCACCTGGAATGGCCGCAACTTCACATTGGTAGACACCGGTGGTTGGGAACGCGATGCTCGCGGCCTGGACCTGCGTGTTGCCGAGCAGGCTGAAATTGCCGTGGAAATGGCTGACGCCGTGCTCCTGGTGGTTGACGCGATTGTGGGCATCACCGCCTCCGATGAGGCCATTGTGCGGATGCTGCGCAAGTCCAAGAAGCCGGTCATCTTGGTCGGTAACAAGATTGATGACCTGGTCCAGGAAGCCGACAACGCCATGTTGTGGGGCCTTGGCTTGGGCGAACCGCTCCCCGTTTCGGCCGTGCACGGCCGCGGTGTCGCCGACATGCTTGACCATGTCATGGACACCCTCCCTGAGTTCTCCGCCGTCGCCGGCCTTGAGCGTTCCGGTGGCCCGCGCCGCGTAGCCATGATTGGCCGCCCCAATGTGGGCAAGTCCTCGCTGTTGAACAAGCTGGCCGGTTCCGAGCGCGTAGTGGTTGACAACGTTGCCGGCACCACGCGTGACCCTGTCGATGAAATGATTGAGCTCGGCGGGCGCACCTGGCGCTTCGTGGACACCGCTGGTATCCGCCGCCGCGTCCACATGCAGCAAGGTGCTGACTTCTACGCGTCATTGCGTACCCAGACAGCCTTGGAAAAGGCTGAAGTTGCTGTGGTGCTCTTGGCTGTTGATGAAATCCTCAGCGAGCAGGATGTACGCATCTTGCAGCTGGCCATTGAATCAGGCCGCGCCCTGGTGCTGGCGTTCAACAAGTGGGACTTGATGGACGACGAGCGTCGCAAGTACCTGGAACGCGAAATTGACCAGGATCTGGCGCACGTCGCCTGGGCGCCGCGCGTGAACATCTCGGCCAAGACCGGCTGGCACAAGGACAAGCTGGTGCCCGCACTGGACCTGGCCTTGGAAAACTGGGACCGCCGCATCCCCACGGGACGCTTGAACGCGTTCTTGGGTGAACTGGTCTCCGAACACCCGCACCCCGTGCGTGGTGGCAAGCAGCCCCGCATCCTCTTCGGCACTCAGGCTTCCAGCCGCCCGCCGAAGTTCGTACTGTTCACCACCGGCTTCTTGGACGCAGGCTACCGCCGCTTCATTACCCGCCGCCTGCGTGAAACGTTCGGCTTCGAGGGAACTCCTATCGAAGTCAGCATGCGCGTGCGCGAAAAGCGCAGCAAAAAGAAGTAAAAAGCAGTAAAAGACTGTGAGTTCCCCGGCCGGATTTCATGCCGGCCGGGGAGTGAGATGCCAATCACAGGCAAAGTGGTTAGAGTGCCTCAAAATATGGGGTAAACTTTTTCCCGATGGTTCAGCCACGGAGGATAATTTTTCCTGGCAGATACCAATCGGGCTGTAGCGCAGCTTGGTAGCGCACTTGACTGGGGGTCAAGGGGTCGCAGGTTCAAATCCTGTCAGCCCGACCGATACAAAAACCGTTCAAACCCTGAGGGAACTCAGAGTTTGAACGGTTTTTTGTTGCCCCAAGGATTTGAGACGGCAGTAGATGCGAATTCTCGAGTTGAAACAGCAGCTTATGCGGCAAAAGTGGGCTGAACGTCGCATCAGCTGCAGTCTGGATTCTCTGACAGGCTGGAATCTAGGACAGTCTTCTCATCTCGCTCAGCGAAAGTCGGGTCAGCCGCTCAGCGAAATAAGAACTCCGCCGGTTCGAGCACACGGGTGTGCTTCACGTAGCTCGTGGTGCCGCCGGGCCAGTTCGAGGTGATGCGCCCCGTCCCCGGGTCCCGGTACCAGCTATTGCAGCGCACCCAAGCGGAGGTGGACAGTTCGCCCTGCACCGCATCATCCCAAGCCTGTTCCGCGGACACGGTCGCCTCGAGGGTTTTCGCCCCGGCTGCCACCATGTAATCCACGCTTTGGCGCATGTGAGAAGCCTGGGCCTCCAGCATTCGGAGGATGGAGCTGCCGCCCAGGTTCGTGTTGGGGCCGTAGGACAGCAGCAGGTTCGGGAATCCTGGGACGTAGATTCCTAGATGCGCTCGTGCTCCCTTGGACCAACGCTCGTGCAAGTCCACCCCGTCCGTACCTGTGATGCGCAGGCCGCGCAGGAAGCTCTGCGCGTCGAATCCGGTCGCGTAGACAATGGCACCTGCGTGACGGAATCCGCCGTCGAGGGTTTCAATGCCGTCAGGCCGGATGCGGGCGATGCCCTCGGTGACAAGGTCTACATTCTCTCGGCACAGTGCTGGGTAAAAGTTGTTTGAGAATAGGATGCGCCGGCACCCGATGGGGTAATTGGGGGTGAGGGCTGCGCGCAGTTCAGGATCGCGGACCTGGCGCCGCAAGTGGAATCGCGTCACGGCCCGGCTCACGCGGGCGGCAAGAGAGCCGTCTTTCATGGCCCGGGAGAATTGTTCTCCCAGCCACTGGAAGAATGGGCGTTCGGCTCGTGCGGCGAACGGCCGGTACCAGCGAGGATAGCGGCCGTCGGGCTTGGGCCAAATGTAGTTGGGCGTTCGCTGATAGAGCATGACCCGTTCTGCGCTGGTGGCGAGCTGCGGCACCAGCTGCACGGCCGTCGCTGCGGCTCCGATGACCGCCACCCGCTGTCCCGTGAGCTCGCGCTGTCCAGCAAGGTCAAGGTTCGCGGGCCATTGCGCCGTATGGAAAGCAGGTCCCAGAAAGCTAGCAGCTCCCGGAATTGCCGGGATAAGGGGGTTGGATAGTTGACCCACGGCACTGACCAGAACATCAACTTCCTCGTGAGAGCCGTCAGCGAAGGATACCGACCATGCGCCGCCGCTCCACTGCGCGCCGCGCACCTCGGCGCTAAAGCGTGTACGGGTGGTAACGCCTTCTCGCTGGGCAACAGTGCGTAGGTAGGACAAGATATCAGGTTGTTCGGCATAGCGTCGCGGCCACTGCGTTGATGGAGCGAAGGAGAAGGAGTAGAACGGCGAGGGGACATCGCACGCGGCACCGGGGTAAATATTGTCACGCCAGACGCCGCCCATTGCGGTGGAGCGTTCCCAGAGACGCACATCGGAATAACCGTGCCGGAGGAATTCGGCAGCGACCGCAATTGCACCAAAACCGGAACCGATGATTCCAATGCGTGGCATCAGTTCACCCGCACGGCGCGCAAGACCGCCGCTGTGCTGAGATCCAACACCTCATCGCGAGTCAGGGACTTTCGCTGCAACCACTCTCGGCAAAGCGCTTTCGTGAAAGCTGCCACCGGGCGAAGCCGCGGACGCAACCCGGCATCGTCGGGAAGTCCCAGTGCATCGAGCATGAAGCGGGCGGCACGGTCATCGGCTGCGTCAACGAGTGCCTGTACATCGTTCTCGGGGTTCTCGGGGTTCTCGGTGTGGTCGGGGTTACTGAGGTTCCACTGCTGCGCACCGGAAGTATTGACCCAGCTCTGGCCGTACGCCTGCGCGCCATCAAGGATCCATGACATGGTCAGCGTGGCTCGCTCGGTGATGGGCCGCCCTTCGAGGTCGGGAAGCTGTTCCAGTGGTAGCCGTGTAGAGCGGGTCATGACCGCGAGAAAGAGCTCGCGTTTGGAACCGAAGTAGTGGTGCAGCAAACCCCGGGCGACGCCGGCCGCGGCGGCCAATTCTTCAAGGGAGACATCGTCGTACCGGCGTTCGCGGTAGAGCTTGCTGGCGGCATCAAGTATTTGTTGACGCCGTGCATCCGGGCTCAGTCGAGTCCTCGGGGTGTGGTCCATAGCGTCAGTCTGATTGGCTATTGGCAAACTGTCAACAATAGGATAGTTTGGCCGCATGAACGACTATGACGTCGTGGTGATCGGCTCCGGTTTCGGCGGGAGTGCGGCAGCCCTGCGCTTGAGTGAGAAGGGCTATCGTGTTGGCGTCCTTGAAGCCGGCCGGTGGTTCAAAGATGATGAACTCCCGCAAACGTCTTGGCGCCTGCGTCGCTATCTGTGGCTTCCGGCTGCGCGTTGCTTTGGCATCATGCGGATGACGTTGCTGCGCAACGTGTTGATTGTCAGCGGCACGGGCGTAGGCGGCGGATCGTTGGTTTATGCGAATACGCTGTACGAGCCTTTGGATGACTTCTACCGTGACCCGCAATGGGCGCACATCACCGACTGGAAGTCTGAGCTTGCGTCCCATTATGACCAGGCCAAGCGGATGCTGGGCGTCACAACTGCTCGCGATACAACGGCTGCCGACGACCTGATGCGCGAGCTTGCTGCGGAGTACGGTGTGAGCGAGACGTTGCACCCCGCCGAAGTCGGTGTCTTTTTCGGCGACGGCCCCGGCGTTGCCGCCGCTGACCCCTTTTTTGGAGGCATGGGGCCTGCGCGGAACGGGTGCACCGAGTGCGGTGCGTGCATGACTGGCTGCCGCGTTGGGGCAAAGAACACCATCGTGAAAAACTATTTGCCGCTCGCTCAAAGGGCGGGCGCCAACATCCATGCGATGACAACGGTGACTGATGTTCAGCCCATTGCCGGTGGTCGCTATCGCGTCAGTGGACACGTTACGGGCAACCCGCTCAAGCGGCGCAGCTACACCGCAGAGCAGGTGGTTTTCGCTGGTAACGCCCTGAATACTCAGCGTCTCTTGCACCGACTCAAGGAACGCTCACTCCCGAGGCTCTCGCCGCGCTTGGGGGAGCTCAGCCGGACTAACTCCGAGGCTGTCTTGTCAGCACGCTCGAGTGCCGCGGATGCCGACATGACCCGCGGAACTGCAATTACGTCGTCGTTCTATCCGGATCCCCAGACGCACGTTGAACCAGTCAGGTACGGCCGTGGTTCGAGTCTGCTGGCGCTGTTGAACGCGCATCTTGTAGATCCGGTGGAGGGGATTGAGCGCTGGCGGGCGGCGGTGCAGACGTACCGCAAACTCGGGTGGCGTGCCGCGCTGCGGATGCACTCGGTGTCCGGATGGGCCGAGCAATCGGTCATTGTGTTGGGCATGCAGTCGCTGGATAACTCGCTGAGCACGTATCTGAAGCGTGGACTGTTCGGCCGGCGTATGACCACACGGCAAGGTCGGGGCGAACCAAATCCCGAGTGGATCCCTACCGCGCACCGAGTGGCTCGTGACCTCGCACAGCGCGTCGATGGACTTGCGGGCGGCTCATCGGCTGATCTGATCGGCATCCCGATGACCGCTCACTTCATTGGAGGTTGTGTCATTGGCGCCTCCATCACCGAGGGCGTAATTGATCCGTACCAGCGCGTTTTTGGCTACGACGGGCTACATATTGCCGATGGCTCCGCGGTCACGGCTAACCTCGGGGTGAACCCGTCGCTGACCATCACGGCGCAAGCTGAGCGGGCCATGTCCTTCTGGCCTAATAAGGGCGACGCCGATCCGCGTCCACGCCTTGGCGAAACGTATCAACGCATCGACGCCGTCGCGCCGGCCCATCCCGTAGTGCCCGAGACCGCTCCCGGCGCACTACGTCTACCCGTGCGGCTCCCAGTGCCCGTTGTCCGACCAGAACCCGGCACCTCATGAACGCCGCGGTGCACGTAGGCGGTGCGGGTGAGGACGTTGTCCTCTTGCATGGCCTAGGTTCCCGCTGGCAGATTTTTGAACCCATCATGGGTGCTCTCGAACAGCAACACCGCGTACACGCCTTCGATCTCCCAGGGTTCGGGGCGCAACCCTACGATTCCTCGCTGCGTGCCGGGACGGCTGGTCTTGCCGACTGGGTCAGCGAGCAACTCCAAGCCCGCGGCATCCTCGCGCCGCACATAGTTGGCAGCTCTATGGGAGCCGGAATCGCGTTGGAACTGGCTCACCGCGGCATCGCCGGACGCGTTACCGCATTCGCGCCCATAGGGTTCTGGAACGCCGCCGAGTGCCGGTGGTGCGTGGGACTCTTGAGCGTGCTGCGCACAGCGGCACGGGCGTTGCCGCGACCACTCGGGGCTGCGCTGCGTACCCGGGCCGGCCGTGCTCTGCTGCTGTTCCCGTTGTTCGGACGGCCCACTCGCGTTGACCCGCAGGCGGCCATGGCTGATCTCAAAGCGCTGGCATCCTGCGATGGTTTTGGCCCTGCCCGTGCCGCATTCCGTACGCAGCACACCATTGCCGAGGCCGACGGCGTTCCCACCACCATCGTGTGGGGGCGCCGTGACATGGTGCTCCCCGCCCGTTCCCAGTCGCGCCGGGCACGCCGGACGTGGAGGAGGGCTCACCATGTGCTCCTTCAGGGCTGCGGTCACCTCCCCTTCTCCGATGACCCGGAGCGTTGCGTGGCCCTGATCCTTGAGCAGCTTCCTCGCACTGTTTCCGCCACGGGCACCCCTTCTCCAGACAAGGACACCAGATGAAGAGCACTTTTTACACCGAAGACCACGAGGCGTTCAGAGAGAGCGTGCGCGAGTTCCTGCGCAGGGAAGTGGAACCGCACTACGCAACGTGGGAGGAAGAGCACCTCATTCCTCGCGATGTATGGCTGCGTGCGGGAAGTCACGGCATGATCGGGCTCGCTGTGCCCGAGGAATTCGGCGGAGGTGGGGAACCTGATTACCGTTATAGATTCATCTTTGCCGAAGAGGTAGCACGCACGGCGGTGACCTCGTTCGGCGTTGGGATTGGTCTGCAAGAGGATATCCTGATCCCTTACATGTTGGATCTGGCCACTGAGGAACAGAAAAAGCGCTGGCTCCCGGGCATGGTCGATGGCAGCATTATCGGTGCCATCGCCATGACCGAACCTGGCACGGGCAGCGATCTGCAAGGCATCCGCACCACGGCCGTGCGCGACGGCGAAGAATGGGTGCTCAACGGTGCCAAAACCTTCATCACCAGCGGCATCCACGCAGATCTCGTGATCGTGGTAGCCAAAACCGATCCGGAAGCAGGCTCACGGGGTTTTAGCCTGTTCGTTGTGGAAACCGGCGATCCAGGATTCTCCCGCGGGCGCCAGCTCGAGAAGATCGGGCTGAGCGCCCAAGACACCGCCGAACTCTTCTTCACGGATGTCCGGGTGGGAGAAGATCGCCTCCTCGGAAAACTCGGTGGCGGCATGCGGTACTTGATGGAACGCTTGCCCCGAGAGCGGCTCTCCATCGCCGTGGCAGGGGTGGCGGCATCCGAAGCAGCTCTGCGGTGGACACTGGAGTACGTCCATGAGCGCACAGCCTTCGGCCAAAAGATTGGTGATTTCCAAAACACCCGGTTTGTTCTTGCCGAACTCGAGACGGAGACTGACGTGACTCGGGCCTATGTGGAGAAGGCCGTCCTGGCCCTGAATGAGGGAGAGCTCACGGCCGTTGAAGCGTCCAAGGCCAAGTGGTGGGCTAGTGAACTGCAGGTGCGCGCCACCAGCCGCTGTCTCCAATTGTTTGGCGGATTCGGCTACATGCTCGAATACCCCATCGCGCGCGCCTACAGGGACGCGCGCATCCAGACCATTTACGGCGGCACCACCGAAATTATGAAGGAGATCATCGGCCGCGAACAAGCCGCCCGCTACGCCACCAAGTAGTTCCTGCCCGGCCCCACCTAGGAGTGAGAATGACCGAGATAATTGACACCCAATTCCTGCAGCACCTCGCGCCGTCGTTGGGGGTGGTGTTACGACGACGAGTGGAGAGCACACCGCATCACGAGGCCTACCGCTACCTTCAAGGAACCAACTGGGTGTCGGTGACGTGGGCTGAGGCCGCCACCGAGGTCTATGAGGTGGCCGCGGGCCTGCTCGCCCTGGGGCTGGCTAAGGAGGACCGGGTCGCGATCGTCGCGAACACCCGTTACGACTGGCTCATGTCCGATCTTGGAGTGATGTGCGCCGGCGGTGCCACCACCACGATCTATCCGACGACGTCGGCGCAGGACGCCGCGTATATCCTGGCCGACGCTGGGTGTCGGTTCGCGATCGTCGAGGACGCCGAACAGTTTGAGAAGATCACCTCCCATTCGGGCAACCTGGAAACGATCATCTCGATGGATGATGTTCCCGGCACTATGTCCCTTGCCCAAGTGCGTGCCCTGGGCCGCGAACACCTCGCCGAGGTTCCAGACGCGGTGACGGTAGCGACGGACGCCATAGCTCAAGATGACCTTGCCACGCTCATCTACACCTCGGGCACTACGGGCCGCCCTAAGGGCGTGCGGCTCACGCATCATTGCTGGGTGTACGAGGGTGAGGCGCTCAAGGCGCTAGGTTTCCTGCGAACCGACGACGTCAATTTCCTCTGGCTGCCCATGTCCCACTCCTTCGGCAAGGTGATCCTTTCGGCCCAGCTCGCCGTTGGCTTCACGACGGCGATCGATGGCAGGGTCGATAAGATCATCGAGAACTTGGCTGTCATCAAGCCCACTTTCATGGGTGCTGCTCCGCGAATCTTTGAGAAGGCCTACGGCAAAATTCTTTCCACCCAGGCGGCAGAGGGCGGCCTCAAGGAGAAGATCTTCAACAGCGCTTTCGAAGCAGGGGCGGAGTACGAGCGCCGCAAGGCGACGGGGGAACGCATCGGCACTGGTTTAGCGCTACGCCACCGGCTCTTTGACAAGCTGGTCTTTGCCAAAGTGCGTGAACGCTTCGGAGGTCGTGTGAGGTTCTTCATCTCCGGCTCCGCGCCACTGAACCGCGAGATTGCAGAATGGTTCAATTCCGCCGGGATCCTCATCATCGAGGGGTACGGACTCACCGAAACCACCGCCGGCGCCTTCTGTGGACGGCCCGTGGACAACAAATTTGGCACAGTGGGGCGGGCCTTGCCTGGATCTGAGGTGCGCATCGGTGCAGAAGGTGAGATCCAGCTGCGCGGACCCCACATCATGTCCGGCTACAACAAGCTCCCCAACGAGAGCGCAGCGGCCTTCACCGACGACGGCTGGCTGCGCACAGGTGACCAAGGTTCACTGGACTCCGAGGGCTTTCTCACCATCACGGGGCGCATCAAGGACCTCATCAAAACATCCGGCGGCAAGATCGTGGTCCCGGGCGCGGTAGAGGCCACGTTCAAGGCACTGTGCCCCTATGTCAGCCAGATCTTGGTTTTCGGTGACACCCACCCGTACTGCGTTGCACTGATCACCCTAGACCCCGACTCCATTGCGGCATGGTGCAAAGAGAACGGAGTGAGCGCAACGAGCTATGCCGAGCAAGTTGCGTCCCCCGAAGTGCACGCGCTGGTGGAAGGCTACATCGGGCAACTCAATGAACGTCTCAACAAGTGGGAGACCATCAAGCACTGGAACATCCTGGACACTGACCTTTCCATTGAAGGTGGAGAGCTGACACCGTCCATGAAGGTTAAGCGCGGTCTTGTGGAGCTTGAACAGTCCCAACGGATCGAGGCCATGTATGCGAGTTAACGGAGCGCTCGCAGCCAGAACTGAGCGGAGCGCGCCGCACCCATGACGCCGTCGTCCCAGCCGTCGTTCCAGAACATGAAGGCGGGCAGGTGGCACCACGATCGTGAGGGTGTTGCCTACCCGCCTGAGCCGTGGTTGCTCGGCGGCGACTTTGCTGTAGCGGTATTTCTGGTGCCGGTCCGCGAGATTCCTACCGAGGTGATGGCACAGCTACCGGAAGGCTCTCGCCCCCTGGCCGTGGCTGGCCGCGCTGTGGTTGGCGTGAGCGCAGTGCGCTATACGCCTGGGGGAGTACTCGCCTACGACGAGCTGCTCGTGGCGCTACCAGTGGTGCACCAAGCTCGCCTCGCGGTAACTATCCCACAGATTTGGGTGAGCTCTCCGGCGTCGCGCGCTGGTGGGAGAGCGCTGTGGGGAATCCCTAAGGAGCTCATGGATACACAGCGCCGCAGTACCGGACGCCTGGTGCAGGCGCTCTACCGTGCTGAGGACCGCACCATCCTCGCGGAAACGAGCGCGAGAGTTCGCAGGAGTATCCCCGGTATCTGGAACCTTCCGCTCCCCACGGTGCAGCGCGCGGGGGAATCCTTCGGCCATCCCGCCACGTTCATCCGGTCCTCGAACTCAGTGCGGGGCAGGCTGCATCTGGCGCACACACACTGGATGTTCGGATCCTCGTTGTCCTGGCTCCAAGGCCGCAGTCCTGTACTGGGCGCCGCTATTACCCGTGCTTCTGTAATTTTTGGTGCTCGCGTGGAGCGTTGAGCTGAGGTGAGCCACGTTGAGTCGGCGCAGCCCTCGCCGTGAAGGCGCTGGTGTGCCTGGATAGAGTGCGGCAAAGCAGCAACAACTGCAAGCTCGAGGCTGGTTTTGCTCTAGCGAGGCGTTTGGCGGAGCGACATACTTGTTCAGCACAAGCTCTACATGGTTCCCACATAGTGACTGGAGCTTTCACGCCGAGGAGAAGTGCCATGGTGAATTACATTCGGGCTTATCGTCGCTACGGCAAACGAGATACACCCTGGGAACTCTACGCCAAGGCTTCCGGGGAGCACATCACTGAGGTGTTCGAGCAGGAGAGTCAGGGGCGGGTCGAGCCTTTGGGTCGGGCCTTGGATCTCGGGTGTGGGCGTGGCACCTACAGCACCGGGTTGGCTCAGCTGGGGTGGGACGTTACTGGAATCGATGCCTCTCCGTTGGCCATTGAAGCGGCCCAAGCTCGGGGCGATTCATCGGTGCGTTATGTGGTGGGCGATGTAACGCAGCTTTCCTTCGCGGAGCTGGGTAGCTTTGATCTATTTGTAGATATGGGATGCTTCCAAGGTCTGAACCGCAACCAGCGTCGCGATATGGGGGAGGGAGTATCGGCGCTGGCTAACCCCGGCGCCAGCTTGTTGATGTTCGCGTTTGGGTGGACGCGTTTCCGAGCCATGATCGAAGGAGTATCCCAGGCAGAGATCGAAGAGGGCTTCCCTGGCTGGGAGATGCTCAAGGTCTGGCCAGCGCCCACGGCAGGACTGGGTTGGCCCATGGACCGGACCTCCCCACAGTTCTACCTGATGCGGTACGCTCTATAGCCCTCTAATTCAGGGTGATTTGAATCCGGCCATCGCCAAGAACCACGGCGTTGACCGCGGACAAACTCGCCACGATGTGATCGGCGTCGAGCTCGGATGCGGCGCTTGTTCCCGCCACAGCCAAGGTCAATGCACCGGCGGCACGTCCTGAGGCCAGCCCGGCTGGGGCATCTTCCACCACGAGGCAGCGATTGATGTCCACTCCGAGCCGGCTGGCACCTAGTAAAAATGGCTCAGGGTGAGGTTTGCCGTGGGTGACGTGATCAGCAGTGACCATCAGTGCTGGCTCAGCGATGCCTGCCGCATTCATGCGCGTCGTAGCCAACCCCTGCGTGCAGGAGGTCACGATGGTCCACGCCCGGGCCGGCAGTGACGCCAGTAGTTCCCCGGCGCCTTCCTTACGCACCACGCCGTCGGTATCGGCCATCTCCAAGGCCTTGATCAGTTCGAAGGCTTCTGCTTGCCTCTGTGCATCAATAACCTGTTCGACGAGTGCCTGTGCCGGAACCCCATGAGTGCCGTAGCTGAAGTTCTCCAGGCCCATCGTTTCGCCCCACAGGCGCCAAGCACGTTCTGTGGCAGGGGTTGAGTCAATGAGTGTCCCGTCCAGATCGAACAGCACGGCATCAACTATGAAACGTCGCGGTGAACTATTTGGGCCGGGGAAAGCATCGTGATCTCTCATGGAACCACCTTAGCTGTGTGGCCGGTTGGGATGCCTCGGCTACGTAGCGTGATGAGTAACCCGGCAATGATCAAGCCCTGGCCCAGCGTGCATGTCACCATCACCAAGGGGCTGGTCCAATCCGGCATGAGATCGGTGACAAAGAGACGGAAGGCCAAGATGGTGTCCGAGGAAAGGAGGAAAGGAGGAAGGCACCACCAATCAGAATGAGCCGATGGCAGCGTGAGGCTAGGACCGCCGTGTAACCAAGAGTTACTCCGTAGATTGCCACGGCCATTGCCACTGCCACGGCCACGG
Source organism: Arthrobacter sp. Sr24 (assembly GCF_054511175.1). NCBI lineage: Bacteria > Bacillati > Actinomycetota > Actinomycetes > Micrococcales > Micrococcaceae > Arthrobacter > Arthrobacter sp. Sr24. The sequence continues at coordinate 49,823 of NZ_JBTNDB010000005.1, forward strand.
CTATGCCGCCAGCCCGAGGAGCTAGGACAAGGAGCAGGACAATCCACCGAGGGCATAGACAAGAGCCCAGAGGGAGAGTGGCCTCAGGATGAAGTGGCGCCAAAACGCTCTCAGGTAGCAAAGATGGGCTAGTCCACAAGGAGTAGTGCGAAGCCTCTCCGGTCGATAGAGCCGAAAGCACCCCAGAGTAGGGCGAGGGCTAAGGCTGGCATGAGCAGCAGTTTGCTTGGCTGTGCTGCGGCAGAGCCACCGAGGGACAATAGGGCAACGTGGACCCAGGAGATGACGGTATAGGGAACGAACCCCAACCATAGCCGCTTAGCGCGTTACACGAGAGAGCCGGTGAGTGGAGTTCCTGATGCAGCGTGCATGATTCTTCGGGGGAGATTTTGTTGTCTGCTCATCCTAGACTGGCATCAGATTATGGGGGCCGTGACAAGGGGAGCGAACCGTGGATAAATACGATCTGAAGAAAGCGCATAGGCAGCTGTACGCGCCCACCGCCCGGGAATTCTCTCGGGTTGACGTGCCGGAGTTTCAGTACCTTTGCATCGAGGGCCAGGGGAACCCCGGCACTGCCGCAGCATATAGTCAAGCGCTCGAGGCCCTGTACGCCGTCTCCTATGCCTTGAAATTCCATAGTAAGAACACGCTGGGCCGCGATTATGTTGTGGCGCCCTTGGAAGGACTTTGGTGGGCCAAGGATATGGATGTCTTCATCGCCCGGGATAAGGATGCTTGGTCCTGGACCATGATGATCAATCAGCCAGACTGGATTACCGCTGCAATGGTGGCTGTCGCAGTGGAGAAAGCAGCTGAGAAGAAAGAATTGCCGGGTCTAAAAAAACTTCAATTCGAAAGTATGTTCGAAGGATCGTGTGTGCAGATTCTGCACTATGGCTCCTATGACGATGAAGGCCCTGTCCTCAAGCGTCTCCATGAGCAGTATTTGCCGGAGGACAATCTGGAATTCAACGGCAAGCACCATGAAATCTACTTGAGTGACCCGCGCCGCACTGTTCCGGAGAAGTTGAAAACCATCCTTCGCCAGCCTGTGCGGCCTCGCGCTGGATCCCCGGTGAGATCCACTGCTGCGCTCGCAGCCAGCAGGGACACCGCTGGCTGCGAGCACTTTGCCGATGAGAGCAAGTGAGAGATCAGAGCAGGTGAGGTTAGCCGCTGACCTTGCTGGACTTGCTGGCATTACCAGCGAGCTGATGAGCGTCCAAAGCGAATAGGTCCTCGGAACCGGCGGTTGCAGCGCCTAGCAGGCTCGCGCACTGCGGCAGCAACTGCTGGGCGTAGAAGCGAGCCAGCACCAACTGATTGTTAGCCAGCTCGGCATTGCTGGTTTTTGCCGCTGCAACGGCTGCTCGTGCCAGCATCCAGGCGCTCGTGCACAAGCCCCACATCCGCAGGTACGGTGTGGAGCCTGCTAAAACAGCGTTGGGGTCACCCTGGCCCGTGCGGAGCATCCAGTGTGTGGCAGTTTCCAAAGCGGTGAACTGGCGCTCGAGCTCCTCGCGGATACCGTCAAAGTCAGAACCGGCCGCGGCCAAATCCGTTTCCACTTCGCGCATGGTGGCTAGGAACTCAAGGATCGAGGCTCCGCCGCGGATTCCTAGCTTGCGTCCCACCAGATCGGCGGCCTGAATGCCATTGGTACCCTCATAAATAGCCGCAATGCGAATATCGCGCACATGCTGAGCTGCGCCGGTCTCCTCGATGAAGCCCATGCCTCCGTGGATTTGCAGGGCTAGCGAGGAGAGTTCGTTGCCCATGTCGGTGCCGAAGGATTTGCAGATGGGCGTCAGGATGCCCACGATCTCATCTGCTCTGGCCCGCACGGCCGGATCTGGATCGTTGGAGCTCTTGTCCACGTAGCTGGCATCCAAGAGCATCAAGTAGCGCAGGGCTGCAATACTGGCCCGCTGGGTCAGGAGCATGCGCCGTACGTCGGGGAACTCAATGATGGCGGAGCTGGCATCTGTGGCGCCGATGGCCCGGCCTTGTTGACGCTGCTGGGCGTACTCCAGTGACTGCTGGTAGGCGCGCTCGGCGAGGGCCAGGCCCTGCGCGCCCACACCAAGGCGAGCGGCATTCATCATGACAAACATGATCCGCATGCCCTTGTTCTCTTCGCCTATCAAATACCCGGTGGCGTTCTCGTAGGACAGCACGCACGTGGGGGAGGCGTGGATGCCCATCTTGTGTTCCAGTGAGAGCGTCTGAACGGTATTGCGTTCGCCTAGTGACTCGTCGTCATTGACAAGATACTTGGGCACAATGAAGCAGGAAATTCCGCGCGTGCCTTCGGGAGCTCCTGGGGTGCGGGCCAGTACCAGATGGACAATCTGTTCGGCCATGTCGTGATCGCCATAGGTTATGAAGATCTTCTGTCCCGTGATCGCGTAACTGCCGTCGTCGTTCTTGACTGCCCGCGTGGTCAAAGCGCCCACGTCAGAGCCGGCCTGCGGTTCGGTGAGGTTCATGGTGCCGGTCCACTCCCCGCTCACCATTTTAGGTAGGTAACGGTTTTTGAGTTCCTCATCGCCATAGTGCAGCACCGCATCGATGGCACCTTGAGTCAGCAGAGGGCAGAGAGAGAATGCCATGTTGGCGCTGGTGAAGATTTCTTGGATGGCGAGGCCTATGGTGCGCGGAAACCCGCCTCCACCGAACTCCTCTGGTAGCGGCACCGAGCCCCAGCCGGCGTCCACGTACTGCTGGTAGGCCTCCTTGAAGCCGTCCGGGGTGACCACGGTTCCATCAGCTTGGAGCGTGGATCCTTGGAGATCGCCCTGCCTGTTCAGGGGCGCCACCACCTGGGCCATAAACTCTCCGCACTGTTCAAGAAGCTCGACGGCGGTGTCCAGATCGGCGTGTTCGTAACCTGGCAATGTGGCGATGTCCGGGTAGCCCACAACGTGCTCGAGGGCGAAGGCTATATCTGCAATGGGAGGCTGGTATTGGCTCATAATCGCCAGCGTACCGTGGGCGGGGTGGTTTGTGGAGGAAATTGGTTACTAACCAGTAATATTGCGTGGATCACAGGAAAAAAGGCGCTCGCAGACAGCTGCTATCTATGTGACATGCGGCTCAATGGGTTCTATCAATGCCAGCCTTCTCATGGGTGGCAGGTAGTGTTCTTAGTAGCCAAGGCGCTCTTCTCAGAGTTAGCGGCGGTTAGGCCCGTACGAGTATCTCGCCGATGCTCTGCGGGTCGTCTTATTTTAAGGCGGCATCTGGGTTAGCGAGCTCGAGACTGCAGAAGAAGCGACTTTCCCGGCATTTTTCTCGCATCAGCTGCGATTTCGAATCCAGTTCCCGACCACATTACGGCCACCCACCACTAGCCCTGCTGCCCGCTGAGTTGTACCTATACAATCACAAGCAAAGCATTCACAGGGCCGAACCTGTTAGAGCCGCCGAGCTCAGCTGGACCGCGGCCACGGCCCGTACTCAGGGGAAGTTACCCATGGTCTCGCAAGATTTTCTAAAACGCGCCTTGCCGTCGCGGGTCGGCTGGCCCATCGTGGGCCGGGACGACGATGTGGCGTTGTTGCTCCAGCAGCTGAGCTCAGGCAGCGGGGGAGTGGTGGTCATGGGCTCCCCTGGAATGGGAAAGTCCACGGTAGTTACCTCCGCAGTGACTCAACTCCGTCATGACAAGGGGCAGGACAATCACCAGCATGTGCTGCTATTGCACGCACCCCAAGAACAGGCGGGGGCGGTCCGGTACGTGGAGCAATGGCTGGGGGTCAGAGCGGCTTCGCCGGCCACCCTTGAGGCTGTGGCTGAACAGATCCTGGCCCTTGTGATCGCTGGCGCTGCCGCCACAGGAACGGGAACAGGCTCCGGCGCAGCAACAGGCCCACCCCCGCCCGCAGCGCCCATCCCCATCCTTGTCCTCGATGACTTGCACCTCGTGGATAATTTCAGTGCCGGAGTCCTTGCCCGGCTCGTCACAGACGGCCAGATTAAGCTAGTCGGCACTGCCCGCGAGGAGCCCGGTCTGCCGCCAGCACTGAATTCGTTGTGGCGCGGTGGCCGGATCGACAGGGTGGATTTGGTGCCGCTGAGCTATGATTCCATCCGTCTGATTCTGGGTGCTGCGCTGCCCGGACCGTCTTCCAACGACATGGCCTACAGGCTTTGGGAAGCCACTGCAGGTAACCCGCTACATGTCCGTGAGCTGCTGTATTCCATTGTTGAAGCTGGGGACGTGAGCTACGCCGAACACGCTTGGGTGTGGACGGCTCCGCTGCGCACCAATCGCAGATTAATAGATCTGCTCGCCTCCGATATCAGCGCCTTGAGCGGAACCGAACGGGACGTGGTGGATTTGGTGTCGCTAGCGGAAAGCATCCCCTTGAGCCTGCTCGCACCAACCGCCACGGACGCGGTATTGAGTACGTTGGTGGATCATGGATTAGTTCTGGTCACTACTGCACGCGGCGAACCAACGGTTCGAATCGGCCACCCCCTCTACGCGGAAACGTTGCGGTCCCTGCTGTATCCACGCCGGAAACGGGAGCTCTTGACTCTGCTTCCTGAACCGAATCCAGAGCGAGGTTCGCCCCAAGAACTCTGTAGGTGGGTCGACTGGGCGCTGGAATGCGGACTCATGCCCAGTCCTACTGTGCTGTTGGCGGCAGGGACGGCCCGGGAGCGCCTCTCGGAGCCAGAGCGTGCGGCAGCTCTAGCCGTGCTGGCCCTGGACCATGAGCAGCTCCAGCCTCAGGAACGTCTCACAGCCATCTTGCTGAGTGCCAGGGCAAACCGCGACGCCGGACGCTCAGCAGCTGCCGAAGCGGACCTTGCGCTTCTAGGCGGCTTGGAGAACGACGGACTGGCTATTGCTGATGTGGTCATTGTTGCTAGGGCAAGGATTCTTGCTGATATTCGCCAGCGCCATGGTGGCGACCTAGACGGCGCTCTGGAGATTCTGGCCGAGGCGGCCCAAGACGTGGAACCCGGCGCAGCTGCCGCTACCGAACTTGCCGTTGAGCTGTTGGGTCGTTTGGGATTCGGCGGGCGGCATGCGCAGCTATTGGCAGGCTACGGACCCCAGCTGGCTTCTGCCAACCACCCCGCCAACGTGAGCTTAGCGCCGTCGTACGTCTATGCCTTGGCGCAAGCCGGACGGCCATTGGAAGCTCTAGAGCTGGCTGAACGCAACATCAAATTGGTGGGGACAGAGCATGCAGATTTCCCTCTGCTGCGCGCAAACCTCATGTCGGCACGGTTCTGGTCAGCAGTGTTGGCGGGGCGGCCGGATCTCACAATGGCGCTTCCAGACTACGTTGAAGATGGTATTCAGCGGCACGATTCTGCGCTGTACCAGGCCGGTGCCGGGTACATTTGTTTACTCTTCGGGGCGTGGGAGCAAGCTGTATCCGATTTGCATGGCGGGCTCTCGCGCATGGGACTGTTGGCTCCGACAGGGCTGGAAGCAATGGTCTGGGCAGGGCTGGCGCAAGCTCATGCCATGCGTGGGGAGCGGGCAGAGGCTCTTCATGCTTGTCAGCAGTTTGAGTCCTTGCTCCCTGCTATGGACCGCAGCGTGGAAGTAGATAGCCGGTACCGGGTCCTCCTGGCGAAGCTGGCCCTGGGTCTGGAGGGACTCGAGCAAGAGATCAGCTCGTACGTTACGTTTGCCCAGGGTCAGGGGCTGCTGCTCGGCGTCCTGCTGGGCCGGCACCTGCAGGTGGTGACGGCGGCATCAAGCCGGCGCGGAGCGTTGCTGCCTGCCCTGGCAGCGACGGCGGAACAGGTACAGGGGCGGCTTCCCGGGGCCCTGCTGGCCCATGCGCAGGCATTGAACGACGGCGATGCCGGTGCGGTAAGTGCCGCTGCCGCCGGATTAGCTCAGGTAGGTATCTGGTTGCCCGCACCCGCGAAAGTATTGTCCCTGACGCCCCGCCAGCAGGAGATCGCGGCCATGGTGGCGGCGGGTATGTCCAGCAAATCTATCGGCGAGAAGCTGAACATTTCGGTGCGCACAGTGGACACGCATGTGGGGCACATCTTTACTCGTGTGGGCGTCAACACCCGCGCAGAGCTGACGCGGGTGCTCACGGTAACCATCGAGTGAGAAGTCATCACCAGTTAAGTGCTCCGTGACGGCTATCGCTCGCAGGCGCGCCGCCTGGGAGTGTCGGTCTGCGTAGGGGGCTTCGCTGGGCTGCGAAACCGAAGGCTCCGAAACCGCTAGGCTGCGAAACTGAAGTGGCGGACGGTCCTTTTAGAGGAGTGAACCGCAATAGAGCCCAAACGCGGCGGCGCCCACACCCGCCATCAGTGTCCCGAACAAATTCAAAAATGAAGCAACAAAACGGCGTTCCTTGAGAAGCCTGACCGTGTCATAACTGGTGGTGCTGAAAGTGGTGTAGCCACCGAGGAATCCGGCGCCCAGCAGCAGCACCCAGGCAGGTGCCTCCAGGGCGCCGCTCAGCCATGCCGTCAGTAGGCCCAAGGCGAAGGATCCGCTGATATTGATGGCGAACGTTACCCAAGGGAAGCTCATGCGCATCCGGTTCAGGATGGCGCTGTCAATAGCGAAGCGGGTGGCCGCTCCCAGCCCTCCACACGCGGCTACGGACCAAAAGAGGAGGGCGTTCATGGCAGGCTCCCGCTCTTCAACTGAGGTTCACTCGCGCGGCCCCCGCCCACTACCAAGCCCAGCCACGAGGCCACGGCACCTGCGGTGACGATGCCCAGCCCCCACAGCACAGCCACCCCCGGATCTGCAGTTTCTGCCATGAGTCCCAGGCCCACCGCAAAAGTGCTGTACGTGGTGAAACCGCCGCAGAAGCCAATGCCCAGCAGCAGCCTCATCGTCTGTCCTAGCCGGGTTGTGTGGTGCACCAAGCGTCGGTGGGCCAAGGCTCCATACAGCACCCCCAGCAGGAACGCGCCCACAATGTTGGCGAGAATAACGGCCCAGGGGAGCGATGCGCCGTCGGACGGTCCGGCCAACGGGGCCATGGCTAGCCCCAGCGCCTCACGGCTGGCCACACCACAGGTACCGCCCAGGGCCACGAGGACCAGGCTCCGGGGATGACTCATCTAGGCCTGCGGGTGGGTAGGATCTTGGGTTGACGCCGCGGGATTAGCAGCTGAAGGAACCGCGGGATGGGGCTGCGGGGGACTCGACGGTGCCGGCTCAGCACTTTCCGCGGCGATGGGTGTTTTGGGGGCCTTCCGGCGGGCCCGGGCAGCAGCCTTCTCAGCTTCCTTGATTTCTTCGGCAGCTACCCGTTCACGGGCCTGCTGATCCTTTTTGACGAGCTTTTCGGCGGCGTTGAGTTCACGGAGTTTCTTGCTGCGGCGCATCCACATCCGCACCAAGACGATCAAGGCCACGGCGCACACCACGCCCACCAACATGAAGACCTGGCTCCACGTACCAAACCAGTTGGCACTGTTGGCCCAGATATTGCGGGCGTCGGCGGCCGAGCCAGAATTGCCATAAATGACACCCAAAGTCAGCAGGTTCGGGATGAGCAGCACCACGCCCAGAGCCAGCAGGAAAATCCGAACCCACTTGTTCAGCTTTCTGCGGTGCGCTTGCCAGGCGATCAAGACCGGGACAAAGGAGAAGACGAAACCGTAGAACATGCCCAGCGGGATGCTGTTGCCCAGCTGGCCGCCAATCTGGTCCCGGATGGAGGTGGCCCACATCAGGGGCACCGTCACCGAGGCAATCAAATAACCAACAATAAGAACGACGGCGGTCACGGCGCCTACGACGGTTCGTGAAAGCCAGGTTGGCATTTTCGTTTTGGCTCCTGCCACAGTTCTGGTGGTCTCGGGGCCGCCGTTTGCAGGGGGCGTCACAGATTCAGTCATAGTTGAATCATGTCAGATTTGTGCCAGTTTTTCGGCAGTCATCGACCGCAAAGTCACGCAATATTGCTAGAATGTACCTTCGAGTTGTCTTCGACTTGTCAAGAACGGTTACACACTAAAGACTGGTTGTGGTTACACACTAAAGACTGGTTGTGGTCAAAGGGCTAAAACAGCTGGCGGCCTTGGTCTACTTTGTTCTACTTAAACTTCACTTTCCTCGCATGGCAGCGATGAACCTTGAAAGGTGCGCACAATGAGCAGCATTCCCGCAGACCTGTCCTACACGGCAGAGCACGAATGGATTTCAGCCCCCTCCGCTGACGGCGTGGTACGGGTTGGCATCACCGATTTTGCGCAGGATGCCCTCGGTGATGTTGTGTATGTGCAGATGCCGGAAACTGGTACCGACGTCAGCGCCGACACCGTTGTTGGCGAGGTCGAATCAACCAAGAGCGTCAGCGACATCTATGCGCCGCTGAACGGGAGCGTCACCGCACGCAACGAAGAGCTGGACGCGGATCCGGCCCTCATCAACTCCGATCCTTACGGTGCGGGCTGGCTGTTTGAAATCACCCTGAGCGATGCGTCGTCCTATGGGAGCTTGCTTAGCGCAGCTGACTACCAAGAAAAGGTAGGCTAGTAGCCAGTAGTCTTTGTACAAGCCGTCTGTATTAGGTGACAGCCGCCATGACGGGGTTGAAGCCGGTAGATCAGGGCTTTCCCAGCAACGGCTCGTACGTTATTAACACTGTGGGAGTTCATGTGAGCTCTCAACAACTTTCTTCAAGGAGGAGTACCAATGGTTGACAGAGGTAACAACGCCGGGGTGAACGATCAGGCGGGCCTCCAGGATCAGCCTGGTGCACCAGATACCACTTCGATCCAGCTGCCTCCCGTTCAGAGTGGCCCCACAACGGTGCCACTCTTAGCGAGCGATGAACAAAATGCGGTGAATTCGTTGCCCGCCGGGTCGGCGCTGCTCATTGCTCATGTGGGGCCGAACGCAGGTGCCCGGTTCCTCTTGGACAGCCAGGTCACCACGGCAGGACGGCACCCCGACGCTGACATCTTCTTGGACGATGTCACCGTCTCACGCCGCCACGTGAACTTCATTAAGTTCGACGGCGGCTTCGAAGTTGTTGATTCCGGCAGCCTCAATGGGACCTACGTCAACGGGGACAGGGTGGATGCAGTCCGTCTTCGCACCGGCAACGAAGTGCAGATTGGCAAGTTCCGCCTGACCTACTACTTCAGTGGGAACACGGGCTCCACCGATACCGCATCGGATTCCTAAGGGCACCGTGGGAAGCCTGGATTCAGGTGCCGGGCGCCGGCTGGTGGACGTACAGTCTGCCAGCCGGCGCACCGGAGCCGCAGCTGTCTTAAATATCGGCGAAGTGCTGGCTTTGCTGTGCACCGATTTTCCGTCCGTGACAGCTTCTAAGATTCGTTTTTACGAAGAAAAGGGCCTCATCACCCCGCAACGCACTCCTGCCGGTTACCGCCAATTCCGGGAGTCCGACGTCGAACGTCTCAGGTTTGTTCTGGGGCTCCAACGCGACCACTACCTGCCGCTGAAGGTCATTCGCGAGTATCTGGAAGCCATCGATCAGGGTCTGACTCCGCAAAATCTTCCGCCGGGTGTTTCCGTGGCTCCACGTATGGTCTCCGATGAGCTGGCGCGAGAACTCAAGAGTAAATCCCGCCGACTTTCCGCCGAGCAGCTGCGCATTGAATCCGGAGCAAGCGCCGAACTACTCGAGACCATGCTCAGCTATGGTCTGGTGGAGCAACACCAAGGCACCTATGACGACCACGCCGTCCGGATCGCCCAGGCGTGCACGGCACTGGCCGCCCACGGGCTCGAGCCCCGGCACCTGCGTCCCTTCCAAGCTGCGGCAGAACGCGAATTTGGGCTGGTTGAGCGGGTCGTGGCTCCGCTATCGTCCCGCAAAGACAGCACCTCGGCCGTGCGCGCCGCCGAGGCTGCCCGTGAAGTTGCCGAGCTCTGCCTGAACTTACACAGTTCCTTAGTGCAGGCCCGGATCGCTGAGATGGAAACGCCATGATTGAAGTGGAAATTGTGGGTGTCCGAATCGAGATGCCTTCTAATCAGCCACTGGTTTTGCTGAGGGAACGGAGCGGCCCGCGGCACATTCCTATCTGGATCGGTGCCGCCGAGGCCACCGCCATCGCGATGGCCGAGCAGGGAGTAGTAACGCCACGGCCACTGACCCACGATCTTTTGTGCGGGGTGGTCTTGGCGTTGGGGCACAGTATTGTCCGGGTTAACCTGACCAAGGTTGAAGACGGTGTGTTTCATGGAGAACTAGTTCTTGATAATGGCACGGTGGTTGGCTCGCGGGCCTCCGATGCCATCGCCATCGCTCAGCGCGCGCAGTGTTCCATCTGGGCTGCCGAAAGCCTCATAGCCGAGGCCGGCGTTGAAATTGCCGATCACGACGAAGACGGTGACGTCGATGGTGAGGAGACGGACAGCGCCGCGAGTGAGGAAGCTAAAGAACGTGAGGTTCGTCAATTTCGCGAATTTCTCAACGACGTGGAACCTGAGGATTTTGAGAAGTAATCCGCGAACTTTAGGGAATTTTCGAGTTGACCTAAGGTTCAAGTTGAGGTCTAAACTTTCGACACGCTAAAATACTTCTCCCGAGATCTTTGACCTTGCTCTCAGGTGGCTCTAACGTCGAGGTAATGAGTTCCCCCATTGCAAGCCGTTGCTGGTACGGGCAGACTTGAGGAACGGGCCCTGAGCGCCCATTCCTTAAATGCTGTTTGACCGCGAGTTTGCAGCCAACTATTCAGGGGACTGTGAAACAGGAGGATCTACGTGAGTGCCACCAGTGACGCCGGCGGGCTGACCGCAGCCACGGCCCCCAGCACTGCCTTAAGTGCAGGGTCACAGGGTCTGCTCTTCACCGAAGATCTGCCCGTTTTAGATCAGGACGCTGGCTACCGCGGACCCACCGCCTGCAAGGCCGCTGGGATCACTTACCGGCAGCTGGACTACTGGGCTCGCACAGGTTTGGTGGAGCCCGCCGTTCGTGGCGCCGCAGGCTCAGGTTCTCAGCGACTCTACGGATTCCGGGACATCTTGGTGTTGAAAGTGGTCAAGCGTCTCCTGGACACTGGGGTCTCCTTGCAGCAGATCCGCACAGCCGTGGAGCACCTGCGCGAACGCGGTGTGGAAGACCTCGCCCAAATCACCTTGATGAGTGACGGCGCCTCGGTGTACGAGTGCACCTCCGCGGATGAAGTCATTGACTTGGTCCAGGGAGGACAGGGCGTCTTCGGAATCGCTGTAGGCCGTGTTTGGCGTGAAGTCGAAGGCAGTCTGGCTGCCCTTCCCAGCGAACACGCAGCTGTTCAGTCCTATCCGGACGATGAACTCGTCAAGCGCCGGGAAGCGCGCAAAATTTCATAACCGTCACGTCTGCTCACCGCAGCTGTTCGCGAATGGGTAGCGGCGGGAGCCCACCGATGAAAATGCCATGCTTTGACGTGGATTCCATAGTTCAAACTGTGGCATCGACGTCAAAGCATGGCATTTCTCGTTGCGGGGTCTTTTCGGTGCGGTTTAGCCCCGGTAGAGACGGCTGCGGGTAGCGCTCTGGGTGAGGACTGAATCAAGCAAGCGGTCAAAGAGCGCCGAGGCGTTCTTGGCAGAATCCCCTGGCCACTGGTGCACCGGATGAGCTGCGCCTTGAATCTGCTGCCAATTGGCCTGCTCGGGAATGGTGGGGGAGAGCAGCAAATCACCGAACATGGTCTTCATCTCCGCCAAGCGATACGCATGCTCATTCGAGCCGGAGCGGACACGGTTCGCCACAATCCCTGCCGGTACCAGTGCCGGGGCAAATTCGGTGCGGAAAAGTTCAATGGCACGTACCGTGCGTTGGGTTCCAGCCACGGAGAACAAACCAGGCTCAGCAACCAAGAGCACGCGTGAGCTGGCGGTCCAAGCCATACGAGTCAGGCCGTTCAATGACGGAGGGCAGTCAATGAGGACCAACTGGTAGGGCGCGCTGCCATCTCGGTCAGCGTTAGCCAAGATCGTGGACAAGCGTCGCAGATCTCGTTTGCTGAGGTCGGGGCGGTCGTAAATGCCGCTGAAGGCAGAACCCATGGCGACGTCAAGCGTGGGGAGGGCCCCGGCGTCGTTCTTATGAGCGGCAAGCCAACCGCTGGGCACCACATTGGCACCCAGATCGGCTTTGCGCGCATTTTTGATCAGCTGCCCAATATCCAGCTGACCGCGTGGCGCAACACCCAGTCCCGTGGTGGCGTCGGCGTGCGGGTCAAGGTCGATGACGAGGGTCGGGATGCCAGCAGCTAAGGCTGCCGAAGCCAGCCCGAGCGTGACTGAGGTCTTGCCGACGCCGCCCTTGAGGCTGCTGATACTGACTACTTGCACGGATTAACCATTACCCTTTGCGTTGCTTATTAAAACTTGTGTCGGTTGGTGGCGTTGACACATACAATAACTGTGGAACGTTCGCGACTTGGAGAATCCATTGACAAACACCCCAGAGAATTTGCCCGCGCGGCTCAACACAAACAACCTTGTGTCGGCCGATTTTAGCGAGCGTCACATTGGGGTTGCAGCGCAACCCCACATTCATCATATGTTGAGCACCCTTGGATTTTCTTCTTTGGAGGAGCTTTCTGCGGCCGCGCTGCCCAAATCTATTTACAGCACCGAGCCGTTGACGCTGCAGGCGGCTGTCTCTGAAGAGGCCATGCTAGAAGAATTGAAGGCCTTGGCGGGCAAGAACACCGTCAATAAGTCCTTGATTGGTCAGGGTTATTACGGCACCCACACCCCTGGTGTGATTCAGCGCAACGTTTTGGAGAGCCCTGCTTGGTACACGGCGTACACCCCGTACCAGCCAGAAATTTCTCAGGGCCGGCTCGAAGCGTTGTTGAATTTCCAAACTGTTGTGGCAGACCTCACGGGCATGGAGACCGCCAATGCGTCCATGCTCGATGAGGGAACTGCCGCTGCAGAGGCTGTCGCGCTGATGCGTCGTAATAACCGCAGTGCCGGCAACGACGCTGTCCTGCTGGTTGACGCTGACATCTTCCCGCAGACCCTGGCGGTGATTATGACCCGGACCAAGGCCATGGGCATTCCCGTGCTTTCGCATAATTTCGATGAGGCACTCCCTGACATTGAATTCTTTGGCGTGCTCCTGCAATACCCTGGCGATTCCGGGCTGATCCGTGACATCGCCCCTGTGATTGCCGCCGCCCATGCACGCAAGGCAGTGGTGGCCGTGGCCGCCGATCTTTTGGCCTTGACGCTGCTGGAATCGCCCGGTGAGCTCGGGGCTGACCTAGCTGTAGGAACCACTCAGCGCTTTGGTGTCCCCATGGGCTTTGGTGGTCCGCACGCCGGTTACTTGGCTGTCCGCAAGGGCCTGGAGCGTTCACTGCCAGGGCGTCTAGTGGGCGTTTCCGTGGATGCCGTTGGTAACCAGGCCTACCGTTTGGCTCTGCAGACCCGCGAGCAGCACATTCGCCGCGAGAAGGCCACCTCCAACATCTGTACAGCGCAGGTATTGCTGGCAGTCATGGCGGGCATGTACGCCGTCTATCACGGCCCTGAGGGCCTGAAGCGAATTGCAACCCGCGTGCACGCCATGGCCCTTGCTGTGGCCGAGGCCGCTACAACCGCCGGTCACAGCGTGGTCCATGAAAACTACTTTGACACCATCAAGGTCAAGGTAGCTTCGGGCAGCGGCCATGCTGCAGCGGAGCTGGTTGCGGCAGCTCACCGCGCCGGATACTTGCTGCGTCAGATTGACCATGACCACCTGCAGATCGCCGTGGACGAGACCACCACCGAGGCCGACGTCGCGGCGTTGGCTACCTTGCTCGGCACACAGGCGCCGGCAGTGGCGAAGGATGCCGCCGACGTCGCACTTCCAACGCCGGCACGGGCCACGGAATTCATGATCAACGCCGTGTTCCACACACACAACTCCGAAACGCAGATGCTGCGCTACCTGCGCAAGCTCTCCGACGCCGATTACGCGCTGGACCGCGGCATGATCCCACTCGGCTCGTGCACCATGAAGCTCAACGCCACGGCCGAGATGGCCGCCATCACCTGGCCGGAATTCTCCAATCTGCACCCATTTGCACCAGCTTCGGACACCGTGGGCATTGTGGAGATGGCAACGCAGCTCGAGGAATGGCTGGCCGAAATTACCGGTTACGACGCCGTGTCCGTCCAGCCCAACGCCGGTTCCCAAGGTGAGTTCGCCGGGCTCATGGCCATCCGCGCCCACCACGTGGAAAACGGCAACCCGCACCGCGACATCGTTTTGATCCCGACCTCGGCGCACGGTACCAATGCCGCCTCCGCCGTCATGGCCGGGCTGAAGGTTGTCCCAGTGGCCACCGACGGCTTCGGCAACGTCGACATTGACGATCTCAAGCGCCAGATCTCCGTCCATGAGGATAATCTGGCCGCAATCATGGTCACCTACCCTTCAACGCACGGCGTGTTCGAGACCGAGATTTCCAACATCTGCGCCATGATTCACGACGCCGGCGGGCAGGTTTATGTGGACGGCGCTAACCTCAACGCTCTGGTGGGATTAGCTCAGCCGGGCAAGTTTGGTGCCGACGTTTCACACCTGAACTTGCACAAGACGTTTTGCATTCCGCACGGCGGCGGTGGCCCCGGTGTGGGTCCTGTGGCAGTTGGCGCGCACTTGGCCAAGCATCTGCCGGCTCGCGAGCTCGAGGCTGGCACCTCGGTGGGCCTGGTCTCCAGCGCACCGTACGGTTCGGCGTCGATCCTTCCCATCTCTTGGGCTTACATTCGCATGATGGGGCCGGAGGGGCTGAGGGTGGCCACTCAGACGGCCATCTTGTCGGCGAACTATATTGCCCGCAGCCTCAGCGAGCACTACCCGGTGCTGTACACGGGTGCCCACGATCTGGTGGCGCACGAATGCATTCTGGACCTGCGCGGCATCACGGCGGATTCCGGGGTGAGCGTAGACGATGTGGCTAAGCGTCTGATTGATTACGGTTTCCATGCGCCGACCATGTCCTTCCCGGTGCCGGGCACCTTGATGGTGGAGCCTACGGAGTCGGAAGACCTGGGGGAAATTGATCGGTTCATCAATGCCATGATCTCCATCCGCAAGGAAATAGCTGCGGTGCAGGACGGACTGTGGCCGGCGGAGGACAACCCGCTGATCAACGCCCCGCACACGGCGCAGAGCATCACCCAGGAATGGGATCATCCGTACAGCCGCGAAGAGGCTGTCTTCCCCGCCGGGGTGGACCCGCGGGCCAAGTACTGGCCCGTGGTCCGGCGCGTTGACCAGGCCTATGGTGACCGACACCTGGTGTGCTCCTGCCCCACCATTGAGGAACTGGCCGAGGTGTTCTAGACCCCACTTTATTACGAGTGCAGAAGTGATCTGGGCCACACGATTTGCTGCTTAATGGCTTGCAGGGTCAAACTTGCACAACTATCGCTGAAAGCAGTGCGATAGTTTTATCGGTAGTACTTTTGCAAGATTTGAAAAAGTATTTCGGGACGGAGGCGTGGCGTCAACACCTGACGCTGGCCATAGCCGTGCTCGGATGAGCGTCAGTGTTCCACAACTGTTGGAGGCCGTTGTTCCATGCTGGTCTCCGTTGGAGTCAGCTGGACTCAGCTGAACTCAACGCTGGTTGGAACACGGGTCCCAACCCCATCATTCACACAGGAGTGAGATGTTTTCAAAGATTCTGGTTGCCAATCGTGGAGAAATCGCGATCCGTGCCTTTCGTGCCAGCTACGAGCTCGGTGCTAAGACAGTAGCGGTATTCCCGCATGAGGACCGCACCTCCATCCATCGCCAAAAGGCCGACGAAGCCTATTTGATTGGTGAGGAAGGGCACCCCGTCCGCGCTTACTTAGACGTGGCCGAGGTGATTCGCGTTGCCAAGGAATCTGGCGCTGATGCTATTTACCCCGGCTACGGTTTCCTCTCAGAAAACCCGGAGTTGGCCAGTGCTGCACGCGATGCCGGAATCACCTTTGTGGGCCCGCCCGCCGAAGTCTTGGAACTGACCGGTAACAAGGTCCACGCAATTGATGCGGCACGCAAGGCTGGCATTCCCGTCCTGGAGTCCAGCGAGCCCAGCTCCGACCTGGAGTACTTGCTAGGGGCAGCTGCGAAGATCGGCTTCCCCATCTTCGCCAAGGCAGTAGCTGGCGGCGGTGGCCGCGGCATGCGCCGGGTTGAAAAGGCAGAAGACCTTGAAGAGGCCCTCAGGGCAGCCATGCGCGAGGCTGATGCCGCATTCGGTGACGCCACCATGTTCCTGGAACAAGCTGTGTTGCGCCCCCGCCACATTGAGGTCCAGATTCTGGCCGACAATGAAGGCAATGTCATCCACCTGTTTGAGCGCGACTGCTCGCTCCAGCGTCGTCATCAAAAAGTCGTCGAAATTGCTCCGGCTCCAAACCTTGACGAGAACATCCGCAAGGCCTTGCACGCCGATGCTGTGAAGTTCGCCAAGGCCATGGGCTACGTCAACGCCGGCACCGTGGAGTTCCTCGTGGACACCGTGGGTGAGCGCGCCGGTCAGCACGTATTTATTGAAATGAACCCCCGCATCCAGGTCGAACACACGGTGACCGAAGAAATCACCGATGTGGACCTCGTCCAGGCTCAGTTGCGCATTGCCGCAGGTGAAACGCTGGCTGACCTTGGCCTGAGCCAAGACAACGTCCACGTCAAGGGTGCCGCGTTGCAGTGCCGCATCACCACCGAAGATCCCTCCAATGGCTTCCGCCCGGACGTGGGAACCATCACCACCTACCGCTCCGCTGGTGGCGCCGGTGTCAGGCTCGACGGCGGCACCATTTACGCAGGTGCCGAGATCAGCCCCCACTTTGACTCCATGCTGGTCAAGCTCACCTGCCGAGGCCGGGACTACAAGACGGCTGTGGCCCGTGCCCGCCGTGCCTTGGCTGAGTTCCGCATCCGCGGCGTCTCCACCAACATCTCCTTCCTGCAGGCAGTCCTTGAAGACCCCGCCTTCAACGCAGGGGATGTGGCCACCTCCTTCATCGATGAGCGCCCCGAGCTGTTGACCACTCACGTTTCCAGTGACCGCGGTACCAAGTTGCTGACCTGGCTGGCCGATGTCACCGTCAACAAGCCCAACGGCGAGCTCACGGTTGTTGAGGACCCGGCACGCAAGCTGCCCGCCGTCGAACTGGCAGATGCTCCCGCTGGCTCACGTCAGCAGCTCGCCGAGCTTGGCCCGGAGGGCTTCGCCGCGGCACTACGCGCACAGACTGCTGTGGCGGTCACTGACACCACCTTCCGTGATGCTCACCAGTCGCTGCTGGCCACCCGCGTGCGCACTAGGGACCTGCTCGCTGCTGGCCCGGCCGTATCCGTGCTGACCCCGCAATTGCTCTCGGTTGAAGCGTGGGGCGGCGCCACCTACGATGTGTCCCTGCGCTTCCTTGGCGAGGACCCGTGGCAGCGTCTATCCCAGCTGCGTGAGGCACTGCCCAACGTCTGTCTGCAGATGCTGCTGCGCGGCCGCAACACCGTGGGCTACACGCCGTACCCGGCAGCCGTCACTGATGCGTTTGTGCAGGAAGCTGCCGCCAGCGGTATTGACATCTTCCGCATCTTTGACGCGCTGAACGATGTGGACCAGATGGAGCCGGCCATCAAGGCCGTGCGCGCCACCGGAACTGCTGTTGCCGAGGTTGCCCTGTGCTACACCGGTGATCTGTTGGATCCAGCCGAGGACATCTACACCCTCGATTACTACTTGGAACTGGCTCAGCGCATTGTTGACGCCGGCGCGCACATCCTGGCGATCAAGGACATGGCTGGCGTGCTGCGCCCTGCCGCAGCCGCCAAGTTGGTCACCGCGCTGCGTGAGCGCTTTGACCTGCCGGTGCACCTGCACACGCACGACACCGCCGGTGGTCAGCTCGCCACCTTGATGGCTGCCATCAATGCAGGGGTCGACGCCGTTGACGTCGCCTCCGCTGCACTGTCCGGCACCACCAGCCAGCCCTCAGCCTCGGCACTCGTGGCTGCACTGGCCCACACCGAGCGCGACACGGGCATTGACTTGGCTGCCATCAGCTCGTTGGAACCCTACTGGGAGGCCGTGCGCCGCCTGTACGCACCCTTCGAGTCCGGCTTGGCTGCACCCACGGGACGGGTGTACACGCACGAGATCCCCGGTGGCCAGCTCTCGAATCTACGCCAGCAGGCCATCGCACTGGGTCTAGGGGAGCGCTTCGAGGAAATCGAAGACATGTACACCGCAGCGGACCGGATCCTTGGGCACTTGGTCAAGGTCACGCCGTCGTCCAAGGTAGTGGGCGATCTTGCCCTGCACCTGGTAGGTATCAAGGCTGAGACGGCCGACTTCGAGGAAAACCCGCAGAACTACGACATCCCGGATTCGGTAGTGGGCTTCCTCGGCGGCGAACTGGGCACCCCTCCCGGCGGATGGCCTGAACCCTTCCGCACCAAGGCGCTGCAGGGTCGCACCATTGTTGAGCGCATGGGCACGCTGACCGACGAGGACAGCGAGCAGCTCGCCGGCGATAGCGAAACCCGCCGCGCAGCTCTGAACCGTCTCCTCTTCGCCGGCCCCACGAAGGACTTCGAAGAAGTTCGCAAGACCTACGGCGACGTTTCGGTGTTGGATACCCGCGATTACCTCTACGGCTTGCGTCGCGGTGTTGAGCACATCATGCCGTTGGGCAAGGGCGTGCGCCTGATTGCCGAGCTGGAGACCATCTCCGAGGCTGATGAAAAGGGCATGCGCACCGTCGTCGCTAAGCTCAATGGCCAGAGCCGCCCGGTCATGGTCCGCGATCGTAGCATCGAAAGCACCGTCAAGGCTGCCGAAAAGGCAGACGCGGCTGTGCCCGGCCAAGTTGCAGCACCGTTCGCCGGTGCCGTCTCAGTCACCGTTGCCGTGGGTGACGTGGTTGAAGCTGGGGCAACCGTTGCCACGATCGAGGCCATGAAGATGGAAGCCTCCATCACGACGCCGGTGGGTGGCACGGTCTCGCGCCTCGCCGTCTCCGGGGTAGCCCAGGTTCAGGGTGGAGACCTGCTGGTCGTTATTTCTTAGCGAAAGCCTCCAACGGCGGCGCTGGCTCCCTCTCCGGGAGCTGGCGCCGCCGTTTCTGGCACCAGCTTTAAACGAAACTGCAGCTGATGCGATAAATCGTGAAGATTTATCGCATCAGCTGCAGTTTGGAATGGAGGTTGGGCTTAGGAGGGCTTCTTGCTCAGGTAGATTTCCTCAACTACGGATTCGAAGTCCTTCATGACCTGGGCACGCTTGACCTTCAAGGACGGAGTCAGGTGCCCGGAGGTTTCAGTGAAGTCGGTATCGACGATCCGGAACTGCTTGATGGCCTCGGCGGAGGACACTGCGGTGTTGGCCTTGTCCACGGCAGATTGAACAGTGGCAATTACCGTGGGATGTTTGGCCGCCTCGGCAACGGAGATTCCGAGGGGCAGACCATGGGCCTTGCCCCACTGTGGAAGGGCTTCTTCATCGAGCGTGACAATCGCTGCAATAAAGGGGCGCTGGTCGCCAAGGACCACACACTGCGAGACAACCGCATGGGCCCGGATCTGGTCTTCCAACAAGGCCGGAACCACATTCTTGCCACCGGAGGTGACGATGATTTCCTTCTTGCGTCCAGTGATCTTGAGGAAGCCCTGGTCATCGAGCTCACCAATGTCGCCAGTACGGAACCAGCCGTCAACGAAGGTCTCAGCGGTGAGATCGTCACGACCAAAGTAGCCCTTCATGACACAGACACCCTTGGTGAGGATCTCGCCGTCGTGGGCAATCTTGACAGCATTACCTGGGAGCGGGCCTCCAACCGTGCCGATCTTGATGTGCTCGGGTCGGTTCACGGTGATGGGTGCGGTGGTCTCGGTCAGGCCATAACCCTCCAAGATCTGCAGCCCAATGCCTTGGAAGAAGTGCCCTAGGCGTTCGCCCAAGGGCCCGCCGCCGGAGACTGCGTGGCGGACTTGGCCGCCCATGGCCGCACGGAGCTTGGTATACACCAGCTTGTCGAAGACTAAGTGCTTGGCCTTGAGACCAAAGCCAGCGCCGCCGTCCTGCGTGGCACGTGAGTATTCAATGGCGGTCTTGGTGGCAGCGGCAAAGATCTTGCCCTTGCCTTCACTCTCAGCCTTCAGCGAGGCAGAGTTGTAGACCTTCTCGAAGACTCGCGGCACAGCCAAGATGAACGTGGGCTTGAAGCTCTGGAGATCCTCGAGCAGGTGTTTGATATCCGGGGTGTGGCCGATCTTGGCTCCCGAAGCTACGGCCAGCACGGAAATGTAGCGTGCAAAGACATGGGCTAAGGGCAAGAACATGATGGTCTGCGATCCGGGTGGGACTACAGTTTCGCCCAGCACGGCGCGGGCATTCTCGCTAAGTTCCACGAAGTTATGGTGGGTGAGCATGCAGCCCTTGGGGCGGCCCGTGGTGCCAGAGGTGTAAATAATGGTGGCTAGATCGTCCAAGCCATTGGCTGTACGGGCGGCTTCCAAGGCGTCATCGGAGATGTCTCGCCCAGCCTCACGCAAAACATCCAAACCATCACCCTCGAGCTGCCAGACATGCTCAAGACTTGTCAGGTTCTCGTTGTGAGCGGCCTGCCGGATGATATTTTCATGCGAGCCGGTTTCAGCGAAAATTGCCACCGCAGCGGAGTCGCCCAAGTTCCACGCCACCTGAGAGGGGGAGGAGGTTTCGTAGATCGGCACGGAGACGGCTCCGGCAAACCAGATGGCGAAGTCAACCAATGACCATTCGTAGCGGGTGCGGGCCATGATGCCCACGCGGTCGCCCACCTTGATGCCGGAAGCCATGAGGCCCTTGGCGATGGCGCTGACGTCGGCGAGGAATTCCTTCGCGGAAACGTCAATCCACACATTGTCTTCATTGCGCCTGGAGAAGAGTGCCGGATTGGCAGCCAACTTTGCTTGGCGGAGCACAAAGTCGGTGGTGTTCATGGTCCTGGGGCTGACAACCTTGGCCGGAACGGAAATCTCTTGCACAATAGCTCCTTTGATATGTGGGACTGCGACCGTGTTGCTTTACTCTATCCGTCAACCGGGGGATCTGCCGGAGCAGCCAAGTTACTTGTAAGTAACATTATGTTGTTCAGCTCACAGTTACAATTTCAGGTGAGCAACATTGGTCGCTAGAATTTTTAGCATGTTGCCACCGATCTCCGCCTCAAACTCCCCTGCTTCGCCTGCACTATCCCTAGGGATTGATATTGGTGGAACCAAGGTAGCCGCGGGCGTGGTTGACGAGCAGGGGGTCATTCTGGAGGAACTTCGGCGCGATACGCCAGGCCGTGACCCCCGTGCCGTGGAGGCCGTGATTGCGGAGCTGGTGCAGGAATTGGGGAGCCGCCACCAGCTGTGTGCAGTAGGCATCGGTGCCGCCGGCTGGATGGATCTGGCCGGTTCGCGGGTGGTATTCAGTCCACATTTGGCGTGGCGCGATGAACCATTGCAGGAGAATCTTCAGGATTTACTGGGCCGCCCAGTTTTAGTAACTAACGACGCCGATGCCGCCGCCTGGGCGGAATGGCGCTTTGGTGCGGGTCGGGACCGGGACAGAATGGTGATGCTGACCCTGGGGACCGGCATTGGCGGCGCTTTAGTCATTGATGGACGCGTGGAACGTGGCAGTTTTGGCATGGCCGGAGAATTCGGGCACCAAATCATCATGCCTGGCGGGCATCGCTGTGAGTGTGGAAACCGGGGGTGCTGGGAGCAGTACGCTTCAGGCAACGCGCTGGGCCGTGAAGGCAGGGAACTGGCTCGCAAGCATTCGCCCATGGCAGCGGGTCTTTTGTCGGCTGCTGGCGGACGGCCTAAAGGGATTACCGGGCAGGTCGTCACGGCACTCGCCTTGGAGGGCGAGCCCACCGCGCTGGAACTCGTGGCAGAAGTAGGGGAGTGGCTAGGATTGGGCATTGCCAATCTTGCAGCCGCCCTCGATCCATCCATCTTCATCATTGGTGGCGGACTCAGCGCGGCCGGCGATCTTCTGCTCGAACCGGCACGCAGGGCGTTTTTGAGAAACCTCACCGGCCGCGGTTACCGTCAGGAGGCGATCATTGCCCAAGCTCAGCTGGGACCCATGTCAGGTTTGATCGGTGCTGCGGATCTAGCCAGAGAACAGCGCCAGTAGAGAACAGCGCCGGCTAGGCAACTAGACCACTGCACCGTCACCGCTGTCGTGGTCACGGTGGTTGGGCAGCCGGTAGAGCAGGTACCCGATGCCTGCAACGAAAGCCATGATGACGGCAACCACTAAAAGGGTGGGGACATGTCGCCAGAAGATGGCTGAAAAGACGAGGAAGAGGGGGCCGCCAGCTGCGCCCACCCAGGACATAACGATGGCAGGATCAGAATTGCTCAGGCTTGGCAGTTCTTCGGGGACAAAGCTGTCTATATCGTCATCGTCATCAACTGCATAATCGCGCGGACCAAAGTCAGCTCCGCCGTCACTGGTGCCGCTCGGAGTGGCGGCGAAGCGGCTCTCAGCCGCAGGCTCCGTAGGTGCTGGGGATTCCTGCGAATGCCAGACCCCAAGTGGGTCAAAGTCCACCACGGTCTTGGGCTCAGCGTCCGTGGGTTTCGTTGCGCTGGAAACCGGCAAGCCGGCTTCCGAACTGCTGGAACCGGTGTCACCGCCGTCGTGCGCATCGGCACTATGCGGGTCTGCACTGTCCACATCCGCGACGCCACGATCACTGGTGTCGGAGAGTCTATTCTCTAGAAAAGCGTCGTTTGCTTCCTCTATCCGCGACACCAAATCCCGCCAGATTTCGTCGTCATCGCCGGTGTGCGGCGTACCCGCTCCGGGGTCAGATTGCATGTTGGTGCCTCCGAAAGAAATCTGCAGACTG
Organism: Arthrobacter sp. Sr24; assembly: GCF_054511175.1. NCBI lineage: Bacteria > Bacillati > Actinomycetota > Actinomycetes > Micrococcales > Micrococcaceae > Arthrobacter > Arthrobacter sp. Sr24. Next base: position 72,660 of record NZ_JBTNDB010000005.1, read on the forward strand.
GGAAAAAATGGTGGCTGCATCGTTGTCCATGGTGGCTACATGGTAGCTGTTTTCCAAGGGCACCACCTGAACGTCGGCGCTGCCCAGATGTGCTTTGAGAACGTCAATGCTGGATTCGGGCACCACATGGTCCACGGCGGAACGGAAAATCAGTGTTGGCGCGCTGACGTGGGGGAGCAGCTTGGTGGTGTCGGTAAAGAGCTGGGCGAGCTGGTGGACGGCTGCCACGGGGGTGCGGGTATAGGCGCCTTCGGAGATGCCGGGTGCCTTGATGTCATCGCCGATGGCTGGGACACTTTTGAGAACGTATTTGAGCACCCCGGAATATTTCGCCCGTTTGTCACTAAACGTCAAACCGGGATTGACCAGTGCCACCCCGGCCACCGGATGCAGTGCAGCGACCCGCAGGGCCAGCGCGCCACCCATGGACATGCCAGCAACATAAACTGTGTCGCAGCGGGCGCTCAGTTCCAGGTAAGCGGCCTCAAAATCCCGGTACCAGTGCTGCCACGGCGTCTTGGAAAGTTCCTGCCACGTGCTTCCGTGCCCTGCCAGAAGGGGCATATTGACGGCGAACCCGGCGCTGGCAAGGTACTCGCTCCAACCACGCATACTCACAGGCGAACCAGTAAAACCGTGGCACACTGCTACGCCAACCCGGCGCAGATCCCCGTGGCCCTCGGAACGGAACGCCAGGGCCTGTGGCTGGGACGGTGGCTGTGGCTGGGACGCTGGCTGTGCTTGGGCCATGGCGGAAGCTCCTCTTTTGTCCGGCACTGTTTCTGTCCGGCACTGTTTTTGTCCGGCACTGTTTCTATCCGGTGCTGTCCTGCGGCGCAGTTTCAGCCGTGTTCCGATGATTTCGACGATGCTGTCACTAGACTACTGTTGATACGTCCACAGCGGGGGTACCGCTGAGCTCGGTTACTAGAGGACCGGGCGCGCAAGAGTAAGGAATGCCACCGTGATCTATTGGGTACTGAAGAAGATATTTTTAGGCCCGGTATTGAAGGTGCTGTTCCGCCCCTGGACCAAGGGCCTGGACAACCTGCCCGTTGACGGACCGGCCGTATTGGCCAGTAACCACCTTTCCTTTTCGGATTCGATCTTTATGCCGCTCATGGTGCCGCGGCCGGTGGTGTTCTTGGCCAAGAGTGATTACTTCACCGGACGGGGCATTAAGGGCCGGCTTACAGCAGCTTTCTTCAAGCTCACCAACCAGCTGCCCATGGACCGCTCCGGAGGTGCTGCATCGGCTAACTCCTTGCAAACTGGTGTAGAAGTACTCAACGGTGGTGGTCTGCTCGGAATTTATCCCGAAGGCACCCGCAGTCCCGACGGTCGCCTGTACCGCGGCAAGGTGGGCGTAGCAAAACTGATTTTGACGGCTAACGTCCCCGTGATCCCTGTGGCCATGATTGGCACCGATAAGGTCCAACCTATTGGGCGACGGATCCCCAGTATTCGCCGGCTGGGCGTCATCTTCGGTGAACCCATGGACTTCAGCCGCTACCAGGGCATGGCCGATGACCGCTTTGTTCAGCGCTCCGTCACGGACGAGATCATGTACGAGCTCATGCGCTTGTCCGGCCAGGAATATGTAGACTCCTATGCTTCAACGGTCAAAGACAAATTGGCAGCCGAAAAATCTGCCAAAACAGCAGCTACCAAGGACGCGAAGTCGGCGGCTGTCCGAATTGATCCCCAAGAGACCCTTGCGCCAGGCACGGTTACGGTGATCGGCGCCAAAAAAACTGTGGCTGAAACCGCCCCGGAAGCCGATCCAGAGACCGACCCAGAAGCCGATCCGGAAACCGCTGAAGTTGAGCCCGGCCCGAGTTCCACTCCGGCCGCTGGCACAGGGTCCACACCAGAAGCTGGCACCTCCGCATCCTGATTTCAGGAACCGTCCAAACGCCGCTTGCATCTCATGGATCGGACCGGTTAGCAGGTGCTGCTTTGGGGGGATAGGCTTTAGAGGTGACTGATCTAACTTTGAACACAGCTAACGCACCCGCTGCCGGTCTTCCCGTACCCGGTGCCGCCGTTTACCCAGGCCTCGATGACTGGCGTAGCCTGACGATTGCGCAGCAGCCCACGTGGTCCGAGCACCCGGCCTTCGCCTCCACGGTCAAGGAGCTTTCCTCCGTGCCGCCGCTGGTGTTCGCTGGTGAAGTCGATGTGCTGCGTTCACGCTTGGCCCAAGCTGCCAAGGGTGAGGCCTTCTTGCTGCAGGGCGGCGACTGTGCCGAGACCTTCGAGGCGGCAACGGCCGACAAGATCAGCGCCCGCGTCAAGACGATCCTCCAGATGGCGGTGGTGCTGACCTATGGTGCGCAGCTGCCCGTCATCAAGATGGGGCGCATGGCTGGCCAGTTCGCCAAGCCGCGCTCCTCCAATGATGAAACGCGCGACGGCGTGACCCTCCCGGCATACCGTGGAGACATCGTCAACGGTTTCGAGTTCACCCCGGAATCCCGGCAGCACAACCCTGAGCGCATGCTCAAGGCGTACCACACCTCTGCCTCCACGCTGAATTTGATCCGTGCCTTCACACAGGGTGGCTTTGCCGATCTGCGCAGCGTGCACGAGTGGAACCGCGGCTTCACTTCGAACCCGGCCCACAGCCGCTACGAGGCCTTGGCTAAGGAAATCGATAGTGCCATTAAATTCATGGCCTCCTGCGGTGCCGACTTCGATGCGCTGAAGACCGTTGAGTTCTTCGCCAGCCACGAAGCCCTGCTGTTGGATTACGAGCGTGCCCTGACTCGCATCGATTCCCGCACAGGCCTGCCGTATGACACCTCAGCCCACTTCTTGTGGATCGGTGAGCGTACCCGCGACCTGGATCAGGCGCACGTTGACTTCCTTTCACGGGTCCGCAACCCGATCGGTGTCAAGCTTGGCCCCACCACCACAGGTGATGACGCACTGCGCTTGATCGAGAAGCTCGACCCGAACCGCGAGCCTGGCCGTCTGACGTTCATTACCCGCATGGGTGCGAACAACATCCGCGAGAAGCTCCCGAGCCTCGTGGAGAAGGTCACCGCTTCCGGCGCTCAGGTGCTGTGGGTCACTGACCCCATGCACGGCAACACGGTCACCTCACCTAACGGCTACAAGACCCGCAACTTTGACGATGTCATTGACGAGGTCCGCGGCTTCTTCGAGGTTCACCAGGCGCAGGGCACCATTCCCGGTGGCCTCCATGTGGAGATGACAGGCGATGACGTGGCCGAGTGCCTCGGTGGCGCCGATCCCATCGATCAGGAAGCATTCCTCACCGGCTACGAGTCAGTCTGCGATCCTCGCCTGAACCACAAGCAGTCCCTAGAAATGGCCTTCCTGGTCTCCGAGGGCCTGCGCCAGTCCAAGTAGTCAGACAGCCTGGCGCAGGAGCCGGGGTCCTCTCGCGGGCAGTAAGATTTCCTCGGTCGCTGGGCGACCTTGAAAATCCATCCCCGCTCCGAGGATCCCGGCTCCTGCGTTCGTTGAGCCTGTCGCGTGTCTGGACCTGTGCTGCCGTCACGGGGTAGCCGGGGCTTAGACGACCTTCAAAACGATCGTGGAGCCCTCAGGGGCCAGACCACCCTCGGGCGTCTGAATGCGGACGGTACCGAAGAAACCGCCGAGGAAGTTCTCCACGCTGACCTCGAAACCAAGCGCCTCGAGCTCGCTTGTTGCCACGCCTACTTGTTTGCCCACCATGTTGGGGACCTCGATCATCTTCGGGCCCTTGGAAATGGTCAGCGTGACCTCGCCGCCGGCCGTCAGTGTGCCTGAGCCCGGTGCAGCGGTGATCACGGAGCCGGCCGGGATGGTGGCGCTGTTGACCTGCTCAGGGGCGATGACGGCCACGAGCCCCACCGCAGTGAGGGCTGCCTCGGCGTCGGCCTGGGATTTGCCCGTCACGGCCGGTACCGGGATGGGTTTGGGACCCTTGGACACCACCAGATTTACCTTGGTGTTGGCCCTGAACTCCTTCCCAGGTGCTGGATCCTGTTGGAGTACGATCCCGGCCGCCACCTTTTCATCGAACGCGTCCGTGACCGTTCCCACGGTAAGTTGGGCGTCAGTGAGCGTCTTTGTGGCGCTGTCTTGGGTCACCCCAATGACCGTGGGTACCGCGTAGAGCACCGGTCCCACGGAGACTTGGACAGTGACATTGTTGAATTTGCGCAATGAGCTGCCGGCTGTGGGGTCGGTGGCCACGACAAATCCGGCAGCTACCTTCTCATCATGGACGTCCGCGGTGGAAGTTAGTTCAAAACCTTCGGTGCGCAACAGGCTGAGAGCTTGTTCAACGCTCTTGTTCCCCACCTCAGGGACTGTGGCCAGTGCCCCGGGACCCAACGCTAGGAACCAACCGGCACTGGCAGCAATGACGCCCAGAAGCACCACCAGTAGGACCCAGAGCGTGGCACGCCGCCGGGGATGCTGTGAGCCGAGAGTCCTCTGCGGCGTGGCGGCGGCCTTGGCTCTACCCTTGGCCGCTGTCTTAGCAGCTGCGGCAGCCTGCCGTTTGGACAAGCCCACGCCAGGGGAAAGATTTGACTGCTCGGACGCTGGGGCAGCGGAACTGTCCTCCGATGCGGAAGATAGGGCCGCGCCGCTGAGAGCGGCGGTAGAGGACTGTCCGGCGTCGTACGCGTTGGCAGCAGCCAGAGCGTACTGATCAAGATGCGGATCTTCAGCGTAGAGCCGAGGGGAACGGGGCAACACAGTCGTGGGAAATCGTGGGGCGGCAAGCGCTGTGGTGTCCGCCTGGCCCAAGGCTTCGGTGAGGTTGGCGTCGTGAGGCTGGAGCTGTTGGTGCTGTTCGGAAGGGGGCTGGAAATCGAGCTGAGCGGGCGTTAGATCCTTGCGAATGTGGCGCAGATCCTCCAACAGCTCGGCGCCATTGGCAGGACGGTGATCCGGATCCTTTTCGCTCATGTAGCGCACCAGCTCGTCCATGACAGGGGGCAGGCCGGGAATCTCGGCGGACGGTGCCGGCATAGGGTCCTGGAGGTGGGCCATGACCACAGCCACTGGAACCTCGGCGCGGAAGGGCTGGTGGCCGGTCAGCAGCTCGTAGAGCATCACACCGGCGGAGTAGATATCGCTCCGGGCATCGCCACCCTCACCGCGAGCCAGCTCAGGGGCAATGTAGCCCACCGTGCCAAAGACGGTGCCTGTGTTAGTGGAAGTCGTCACTGCCCGAGACAGCCCAAAATCACCAATCTTGACCCAGCCCTGATGTGAGATGAGGACATTCTCAGGCTTAACGTCGCGGTGAACTAACCCGGCGCTATGCGCTGCGGCGAGACCTTCCACAATGGGATCCATCAAGTCCAACGCCTGCCGGGGACTCAGCGGACCTTGCTTGTCGATCACATCCCGGAGCGTGTAGCCGTCTATAAATTCAAACACCAGATAGGCGTCGCCCGGGCCCACCCCGTGATCGTGGATCTGTACCACGTGAGGGTGCGAGAGGCTGGCGGCGCTCTGGGCTTCTCTGCTCAATCGGGTGATGAAAGCGGCATCGGCGCCCAGATGCGGGTGCAGGATCTTCAAGGCAATATTGCGGTGCAACCGCAGGTCTTTGGCCAAGTACACGGTGGACATGCCGCCGTGCGCCACCTGGGATAACACCAGGTAGCGTCCATCAACTGTTGTCCCGACGCGGGGGTCGGTAGATCCATCGTGCACACTTGTAGTTTAGAAGCACAATATGAAAGGGGCCGCCAGCAACACTGTGCTGGGGCCCCTTTTCGTTGAGAGCGTACTCTGTGGCTGCGCCGCTCTCTCGCTCTACCTTTGGTTCTAGCTGAACGTGGCCCGCTTAGCCTTGATGCCAGCAACATAATTCACCGTGTCAGAGAACATGCCGTGCACGCTGACCGAGTACTGCCCCTGATAGTAGCCAGCAATGGCCAGATCTTCATTGGGGGCACCGCGCAGCAGCGCCCTAATGATGGCTACACCGGCTGTCACGTTGTCATGGGGGTCCAACAAATTCAGCTTGCGTCCTACCAGTCCCGAGGCCCAATCGCCTGCATCGGGAATGACCTGCATGGTGCCTATGGCATTTGCGGGGGAGACCGACTGATGATCGAAGCTGGATTCCTGCTGGGCAAAGGCCAAAGCCAAGGCTGGGTCAACGCCCATCTTGGAAGCAGTGCTGGAGATAATCTCCCTCATTTGCGCCCGGGAGGGGGAGGGCGCGGCGAGCAGCGCGGCCTTGTTCTTATTGGCATCGGCTACCACTGCATCAGGGTAGGTGTAGTGCAGGAAGTTACTGGGCACTTCCTGCTCCGGCGTCAAGCCGGGAGCCGGGGCAGGAGCAATAGGGGTGATGGAACTGGAATTGGCCTTCAACCCGGGGATGGAGAGGACCTTGCCCGGATAGATGACGGCATTGACACTGATGCCATTGGCTGCGACGAGAGCCGAGACGCTGACCCCGTGCTTTGCAGCGATGCCACTGAGCGTGTCACCGGACTTGATGGTGTAGCTCCCGGACTTGCCTGCCGGAGCCGCGGGCTTAGAGACAGGGCTCGACGGCGCAGCGGCTGCGGCTGTTCCGCCGACCTTGATCTTCTGGCCGGGGTGGATGATGGAGCTGCCGTTGAGCCCGTTGAGGGAGAAGATCGAGCTGAGGCTGACCTTGTGCTTGGCAGCAATGGCACTGAGCGTGTCGCCGGACTTCACGGTATAGCTGCTGGAGCTAGTTGGCGAGGCTGCTGCCGGTGGCGTGGCGGCAGTGTTCGACGGCGCAGCTACTGCGGCTGTTCCGCCCACCTTGATCTTCTGGCCGGGGTAAATGATGGAGCTGCCATTGAGCCCGTTGAGGGAGAAGATCGAGCTGAGGCTGATCTTATGCTTGGCGGCAATGGCGCTGAGGGTGTCGCCGGACTTCACGGTGTAGCTACTGGGAGCGCTGGACGTGCTCGTAGCTGCCTTGGCGGCCGTGCTGGAGCTTGCCGCCGGGGCCTTCGATCCGGAGACCGCCAGGACTTGTCCGGGGTAAATGATGGAGGCTGCTGAGAGCTTATTCAGAGTCAGCATTGACGCTGTGCTAACACCGTGTTTGGCTGCGATCGCAGAAACGGTGTCACCGGAACGTACCGTATAGCGAACTGCAGCTTGATTCTGTGCAGCCAGCGCCTTGGCGCTCTGGGCCCCAGCCGTCTGGAGCTTCGAGGTCACCGCCGTTGGCACGGAGCTGGCCACCACCGCGGCGGGAATGCTCGAGGACTTGCTCTGGACCTGAGCTGCACGAGCCTGAATTGCCGCCAAAACATCTGCTGAATTCAGAGCTCCGTGATTGCCGTGCGGCTGGGCCCCGGTTTGGATTGGAGCGGCGGTCGCGGGAACCGCCATAGCTAGAGAAGAGAGCATAACAACGGGGATGGCTGCTGTTGCAACTGCTGCAAACTGTTTGCCGGACGTGGCAGACGGGCGTGGTGGAGTCATGGATGGGGACCTCGGGTTTCCGTTGCTGACGGTACTAGTGGTGTTGATGCTACTAGTGTGACTAATGAGAATTTACACCAAAGGGCGGTACAAAGGCAGTTCACATGTACACTCCAGCACAATCTTCATACGCTGGAAGCCAAAATGTGGGAACCTTTGTGTGTGAGTAATCTTGAATCAGTAGTCAGCGAATGGCTGCCCCTGCCCGATGTTGCCGAGAAACTTAATGTTTCGGTAACCAAAGTCCATGCCCTCGTTAAGGACGGATCCTTGCTGGCCGCACGTGTGGGTGAGCGCAATATCCGCGCGGTTCCTGCAGCGTTCATCGTTGAGGACCACATCTTGGAAAGCCTGCGAGGCACCATCTCGGTGCTCCAAGATGCCGGTTTCGAAGACGAAGAAGCCATCACCTGGCTGTTCACGGCAGACGAATCTCTGCCCGGGCGTCCCATTGATGCCTTGCACGCAGGTCGGAAAACAGAAATCCGCCGGCGCGCCGCAGCCCTCGGCTGGTAACGGTCCCTTGTGCTGGTGGACTGCAGAAGCAAGGCAACAGCACAACCCTTGCCCGAACCGGACAACGGTAGTGAACTAGATCCCTCGACACCGCATCGTCAATTCGACACCGCAACCTTAGCGCCACAGCCTCTGCTGGCTTAGGCGTCCGCTGGCTTAGAAAATTTAGGACGTTCTGGAAACGGCACTCTGGCCCAAGGCCCGCAGTGCTTCGCGTACCGAAGCTTCGATAGGCAGTGTCGCCAAAGCTGCGAAGGCCTCCGCGCTTAGCTCGGCAATCATAGCCTCAGTCTTGGCTAAGGCCCCAGAATCCATCATGATGGCGCACATCCGGGCTACCTCGGCTTCGCTGAGATCTTGGCGGCCCAAATTCTTGTCCACAAAGTCACGGTCCGCTGCCGCGGCGGCTTCAATGGTATGGCCAACCAAAACGGTCCTCTTACCTTCACGCAAATCGTCGCCCGCAGGCTTTCCCGTCTTGGCCGGATCACCAAATACGCCAAGGACATCGTCGCGCAGCTGGAAAGCTTCGCCCAAAGGCAATGCGAAAGCACTGTAGCTCGTCAGTCGTTCCTCCTCGGCTCCGGCCAAGGCGCCGCCCATGACCAAGGGGTGCTCAGAGGAATACTTGGCACTCTTAAAACGAATGATCGCTGAAGCCCTGGCCACGGCCGTTTCATGAGGTTCGCACGGACCCGCAACTTCTTCGAGAATGTCCAGGTACTGTCCGGCCATCACTTCGGTACGCATCAAGTTGAAGACCTCCCGTGCGCGGTTGGTGGCTGCGGTGCTGATGCGGGAGAACATTTCTTCACTCAGTGACAAGCACAGATCACCTGTAAGGATTGCTGCGGCATGACCAAACCGTTCCTCGTCCAGGGACCACCTGTTGTCTGTGTGCAAGGTGCTGAATCGTTTATGCACGCTGGGACCGCCGCGGCGAGTATCTGAACGGTCAATGATGTCGTCATGGATTAAGGCTGCGGCCTGGAACAGTTCCAGCGCTGCACCTGCCTGAATGATCGCCTCAGCATCGGGTGCCCCACCTGCTCCGCGCCAACCCCAATAACACAGCAGAGCGCGCATGCGCTTGCCGCCGGTAACTAAGGTCTTGATGGAATCAACAAGGACCAACGTAGCGGGGGAAATTTGGCCCAAAAGCTGGTGCTTCTCGGCCAAAAAACTGTTGAGCTGCGCTGCCACAGCCCCAATGAAGGCCTCACTCTCGCCTGAGGAGGAGACGTGGGGCAGGGCAGGCTTTTGGTTCATGCTTTCAAGATTCCTTGCTGTGGGAGGTGCCAGCCGTGGGAGGTGCCAGCCGTGGTCGGCGATGGGTGCCGGGGGACCCTGCTGGGAGGCGCTGGTGGAGGGGGAGCGAGTATTTACTTCAGTGATGCTGGTAGCAATGTTGCGCCAGCGGTGAAGGTGGATGTGCCGGAAGTGACCACTACCGAGACGGTAGCAATTTCCTTACCCTCTGCCCGAACGAATGTTTTCAGCGGGACGCCGTCCACGGCATCGCCCGGCTGGGCCTTGAAGCCCTGAGCTGTCAGTGTCGTGGTGTAGAACGCCAAGATCTGCTTCGGCGTCTGGGTTGTGGTTGCTGTTACTTGGGCTACCGATTCAGTGGCGCCCTTTTCAAGACTGGAGGTCTGAATCGCTGCGCCCTTGGGCAAGGGCAGAACTTTGCTGGGGAAGCCGGCCACTAGTTCTTTGACAGCCGTATCGGCTGAAGGCGCCGGGGACCCAGATGGGGATCCAGATGGTGTTGCGGATGAAGCGGATGCTGAAGGGGCGGACACTGAAGAGGACGCTGACGTGGGCGCAGCATCTTGGCCAGCCGTGCTGGAGCAAGCACCCAGCAATAAGGCGGCAGCAACTGCTGCGGCTGATAGAAGCGGCCTACGGAGGGAGGGCAGTGCGCGAAGCGGTGTGGGATTCATGACTGTTTTCCTTAGCTGCCGGTGCCGGTGCAGTGACATTTTGATAAGTTTACCCATGTTGGGCGACGGCGGCCCCGTCCCTGTTGCGCAGCTCACTGCCGGCGGGTGGCAGCGCAATGGCAGATCAATAGACTAGAGGTGTGAATCAACCCGAGCAGCCAGCGGATCCGCCTGTCCCCGTCCAGGACGGCTGCACCATCATGCATGTGGATATGGATGCCTTCTTTGTTTTGGTGGAACTGCGTACCCGGCCCGAGCTCAGGGGAAAGATGGTCATTGTGGGCCACCCTGAGGGGAGGTCAGTGGTGCTGTCGGCCTCCTACGAAGCGCGCGCCCGCGGCGTCCGTTCGGCCATGCCCATGGTGACGGCCCTGCGGATGTGTCCGAACGCCGTCGTGATTGCTCCGCAACACCAGCTCTATCAGCAAGTGTCAGGGCAGATCATGGATATCTTCCACTCCATTACGGACACGGTGGAACAGCTCAGTGTTGATGAGGCGTTCCTGGACGTCAGCGGGTCCTTGCGCCGGCTCGGTACCCCGTTGGAGATCGGCGCACTGATTCGGGCTCGCATTTCCGCGGAGCTAGGTATCACTGCATCCGTCGGCATTGCGGCCAGCAAATTTGTGGCGAAGGTGGCCTCGACCCGGTGCAAGCCCAATGGGATGCTGTTGATTGAAAAGTCCCGCACGGTGGAGTATCTACATACTTTGCCCGTGGAGGCGCTTTGGGGAGTGGGTGCCAAAACTCGTGAGACCTTGGCCCGGCTTGGTATCTTCACCGTGGCCGATGTTGCAGCGACGCCGATCTCCGCGATGCAGCGGGCGTTGGGCAGTAGCGGGACCAATCTGCACGCTCTCGCCTGGGGGATTGACCCGAGGCCGGTCACTCCGGAGCACCAGGAGAAAAGTATTGGGTCCGAGGAGACTTTTACCCATGACACGCACGACGACGTCATTCTTACCCGTGAGCTGTTGCGGCTCTCGCATCGGGTGGCGGCCAGGCTGCGGCAGTCTGGACTGAGCGGACGGACCGTGGCGCTGAAACTGAAATATTCTGATTTTTCCGCCGTCAGCCGTTCCCGTACTCTCGGGGCAGCCACGGACAGCTCGGCCGCTATCTATGCTGCCGCTGTGGCGCTGCTGCAAGGGCTGGGCCCTAGGGGGCAGGCCGTGAGGCTGATCGGGGTGCGGATGGAAAAGCTGGAAGCGCTCGATGACGTGCCTTTGCAATTGGAACTTGATCCTCGAGACGGCAATTCGCGCAATGCCGAGGCCGTGGGGGATGCCATTGCGGCACGCTTTGGCAACGCCAAAATAGGCCCTGCCAGACTCCTCAAGCCCCGAGACTCGGCGTAGCGTGCGGTAGCGGTGCGTTGCCTACTGACAACTGAGTCACGGCAACGTCACACTGGGTTTCAGTTCAGCAAAATCACGCCTATTGTTAGTACTAGTAGGAGTTGACTTATTGACGACTTCAACTTTGTTGGCACTCCAGCCGTGCCAGGGACGCAGCGGTCACCGACGCGACACTGAATCAGCGGGAACCAATAAGGCGTTTAAGACGTTAACGAGACAGACGCCACGGCCCTGACCTGAAGGAGGTCGTCATGCCCCTCTCTGAGCACGAGCAGAGACTGCTGGATCAACTAGAGCAGCAGCTGCATGCTGAAGATCCCAAATTTGCACACGCCTTGTCGAGTTCGCCCACGCGCTCACTGTCAACGCGAAACATTGTCATCGGAGTTCTGGTGATGATTGTCGGCCTGTTAGTTCTATTGGGCGGGGTCGCTACGCATTTGATTGTGGTGGGTATCCTCGGGTTCCTCATCATGGGAGCAGGCGTTTACGTCTCCCTCTCCAAAGCCAAATTTGGGGCTGCCGGAGAGTCCCCGGGCAAGCCCGGGGCTCAGTCAGCCGCCAAACAGAAGAGCGGCTTCATGAATAATCTCGAAGAGAAGTGGGACGAGAGACGCCGCGAGCAGTGAAGCTACGCCACGTTGGAATCGGATAACCTCCGCGTCCTCTAGAAGGATGTAAAGCAACACGTCAGAGACGGCGTTCATTGCTCAGGATGATGATTAGATCATTGTCCTGAGTTGCGGACGCCGTCTTTTTGCGTCCCCTCAAGCTGTTCTTCTGTACTGAGGTTTGGCGTCACAGTGGTCCACTCGTCTTCACCACATTCGCCGGTTCAAGCTGTGCCCCCACTTCCTTCCCTAGGGCACTCCCTTTTCCTCCCCAGAGGCCCCCGCAGGCCCCCAAAGCCCTCAGCTTCCCCCAAAAAATCGGCTAAATACTGGGCTATGGCGCTCGTGCTAGCCACCTAGACAGGACTGTAGACAGGACTGTCGTCTTTTCCCTCCACTCCCAGGGAGGTGCGCAGATCCCTGCAACTGTAAGGAGTTCATCGGCGACACGGACAGGGCCTGTGGGAAAATGAAGTTGACGGTGGAGGATTGTGGAGTAATGTGGAGCACGGAAGAGGGAAATGGGGCTAATTTAGGCATCAGCCCTCAACAATGAAGGTGGTGGCGGTTTGTTTCTCGGAACTCACTCACCGCGCCTTGATGAGAAGGGACGGATCATCCTTCCCGCTAAATTCCGAGAGGAATTATCCAGCGGACTGGTCCTGACCAAAGGGCAGGAAAACTGCATCTACGTGTTTAGTGCTCGTGAGTTTGAGAAAGTTCTGACCCAGATGCAGGATGCGCCACTATCCAATATGGCGGCTCGTGACTACATTCGAATCTTCCTATCAGGTGCCTCAGATGAGGTTCCTGATAAGCAAGGGCGAGTCACTATTCCAGCTACCCTGCGTTCCTACGCAGGGTTGGAAAAGGAACTCGTTGTTATTGGTGCCGGCAGCCGTGCGGAGATCTGGGATGCGCAGTCTTGGAACGATTACCTAGCGGCCAAGGAAACAGCGTTCTCGGCTACGGACGAGTTGGCAATACCCGGCATCAGCTAACACCAGCATTACCGAAACATTGGTGGTCTTGAATGAGATCTCCAGCCGCCCAGCAAGACCGTCAAACCTGGCTCACCTTCCCCGGAGCCAGGCGGGACGGGGCTTGGCGCGGAGGGGGATCTGGTTTAAGACCGTCTGGGTCTTTGCCCGGCACCGCGCAATGACGCACCGGTGTTGGCTAAACCACAGCAGTACCAGCAATGACATGTATGAATCGCCAGTTAGCAATGCCATGGGGAACCTCGTTCCCCACCCGGTTTTGACCGAAAAAGAAACGGAGTCGTGATGACGTCGGAAACCCCCACGCCACCTACGTCCGAACGCCACACTCCCGTTCTCAAAGACCGCTGCATCAAACTCCTAGCCCCGGCCTTCGACGTTGCCCGGGCAGCAGGACGCACCCCTGTAGTCATTGATGCCACCTTGGGCATGGGTGGACACAGTGAGGCCATGTTGCAGCGTTACCCAGATTTACATCTGATTGGTATCGATCGCGATACCGAAGCGCTGGGCCTGGCAGGGGAGCGTCTAGCGCCCTTCCAGGAACGGACCGATCTGGTCCACGCCGTCTATGACCAAATCAGCGAGGTGCTCGAAGATTTGGGAGTCCCGCGCATTGACGGGATCTTGATGGACCTTGGAGTATCATCCTTGCAACTGGACGAGAGGGATCGTGGCTTCGCCTACTCCTTTGATGCCCCCTTGGACATGCGCATGGATACGAGCCGCGGTCAGACCGCCGCTGATGTGCTCAACAGCTATTCAGAGGAAGAGCTGGTCCGCATCATCCGCAAATGGGGCGAAGAGAAATTCGCTGGCCGCATTGCCAATCACATCGTTGCTGCTCGAGACAAGGCACCTCTGACACGCACCGGGGAACTAGTGGATATTATCCGCAACGTGGTTCCCTCCGGTGCGGCCAAGACCGGAGGACATCCCGCCAAACGCACCTTCCAGGCGTTGCGCATTGAAGTCAACGAGGAGCTTAGCGTTTTGGAAACTGCCATTCCTGCAGCTGTCGACGCGCTTGCGCTCCATGGACGGGCCGTGGTCATGTCCTACCACTCGCTGGAAGACAAGATCGTCAAGGCAGTCTTTGCTGCTGGGTCACGGTCCTCGGCCCCCGCCGGATTCCCGGTGGAACTCGAAGAGCACAAAGCCACCTTGAAGCGTCTTACCAAGGGCACAGAAATACCAAGCGAGCAGGAAATTGCAGAGAATCCGCGGGCGGCATCAGCACGCTTGCGGGCCGTGGAAAAGATCAGAATCAGGAGTGTCGTATGAGCCCGAGTGCATCACGGACCATCCCTGTCACACTGGGCAGTGCCGCCCGTGTGCTGAGTGAACCTGTGGCCGCGCCGCCTCCGGAACCCAAGGTCAAAAAATCACGGGCTCCGCTGTCGCTGGTGGTCTCAGCGCCGCGACGTGGCCGCTCACCCTTGGCCATCACTTTGGCGCTGATCTTCGTGACCGCCATGGCCGTGGTTTTGATCATGAGCATTTCCGTCTCCAAGGGCCAGTACGAGCTCGTGGGCTTGAAGAATCAGCAGTCAGAGCTGATTAAGGCCAACCAGACTATGGAGCAGGAAATCGGCGCGAATCAGGCGCCGCAGGAATTGGCCGCACGAGCCGCAGCCTTAGGCATGGTTCCGGCAGGAACTACAGGACAGATCGATGTGCGCACCAAGACGGTCAGTGGTTCACCGCTGCCGGCCACCGTTGACACAAAGGGTCTGGTGAGCATACCGGCCGCGGTCATTGATAAGCCTCGGGCCCAGCCCGCGGCGCCCGCATCAGAAGTTCCGTTGAGCCCGGCAGGTGAAGTTAGCGCTGCTAAAGATACGGCGGCCAAGGAGGCGGCAGTTGTGCCGCCCGCGGTGGTTGCCCCGGATCTTAATGGCGGCACGATCCCCGCCCCGGCACAAAAGGACAGCTAATTTTTCTATGATGGACTGAGTGCTTCAGCATTTTGCGAAGCAAGGAATGCAAGGGATTTAAGCAGTGGCAGACAACTCAAGTCCGGGCGTACGTGGTGCGACTGCACAGCAACTGAACAAGATCGGGCGCGTGCGTCTGCGCTGGGGATTCGTTCTCATGATGGCAATTCTGTTGATCATCGGCGGCAGACTCGTCCTGGTGCAGGGCTTGGATGTTGACAATATGGCCGAGGCTGCTGAGAACCAGCGCAAGGTTGAGCAGACTTTGCCGGCGGTGCGCGGGAAGATTGTGGACTCCAAAGGAAAAGTTCTAGCCGAGAGTATCATTCGGTACAACATCACCGTCTCTCAAGTTAATTTTGCCGAATACCCGGAGTTCGACCGTCTGGTCTTGGACCCTAAGACCGGGGAAACCGTGATGGATCCGGCCACTGGTAAGTGGAAAGTGGTGACCTACACCTCCGATGAAGGCATTGCCCAATTGGCAAAAGTGTTGGAGCTACCTTTCGACGATGTCAAAAAGAGCGTGACTGGCGATCGGGTCCACAACTACGTCGCCATGGATGTCAGCCCCCTCGTTGAGAAGGAAATCGCTGAACTGCGCATTCCGGGCATTTATTCTGAAGCAATCACCAAGCGCGTCTACCCTATGGGTGTGGTCGGTGGGCCGATCGTTGGGTTCTTGGACAGCGACGGTAAGGCGTTGGCGGGCATTGAACAAACCATGGATGCCAAACTGACAGGAATCGACGGTACCCGTACCTATCAGGCTGGGAAGAACGGCATCATCATTCCCACAGCCCCTGTGCGGACCGTGCCAGCGGTCGATGGGCAAACTGTCACGCTGACCATTGACCAAGACATCCAATTTTATGCCCAGCAGGCTGCTCAGCAGCAGAAGGAACAGTACAGCGCCCAGTGGGCCAGCATCACAGTCATTGAGGCCAAGACCGGCAAAGTGGTTGCCATCGCTGACAGTGATTCTTACGATCCCAACGATGTGGCCGCCTCCGATAAGGCCAACATTGGTTCCCGTACTGTCAGTTCAGTCGTAGAACCAGGCTCGACGAGCAAGATCATGACCGCGGCGGCACTCGTGGAAGAAGGCTTGGCCACGCCTATGAGCGAGTTCCTTGTCCCACCAACGTTGACAGTGGACGGACAGACGTTCTCCGATTCTTTTGATCACGGAACAGAAAAGCGCACTCTCTCTGGCATCATCACCGATTCTATGAACACGGGAACCGTCATGGCCGGATCCCGGCTGAGTTTGCAGCAGCGCTACGATTACATGCGCAAGTTCGGTGTAGGCGCGAAGACCGGCATTCCGCTCCCGGGTGAGAGCCCCGGCATCCTGGCTGACTGGAAGACTTGGGACGGCCGCCAACGCTACACCGTGCTATTTGGTCAGGGTGTGGCACAAACCCCGCTACAGACCACCATGGTTTTCCAAACCATAGCCAACAACGGCGTCCGGCTCAAGCCAGCCTTGATTGAATCCTTCACGGCCGCCGACGGAACCGTGGAGACCCTACCGCAGGCCCCTGGCGTGAAAGTCATCAGTCCGGAAACCGCCAAAGACTCCCGGGACATGCTCGAAGGCGTCGTTACCATGACCGACTATAAAGTGGTGGACATTCCCGGATACCGCACCGGCGGCAAGACCGGTACGGCCGAGGCTCCGGCGGACAATGGTGTCGGCTTTGACGGCTACACCACATCCTTTGTCGGCATGGCTCCCATGGATGATCCCCGCTATGTGGTGGGTATAACGGTCCAACGGCCGCAGGGCAACGTCTATGGAGTCACTCAGGGGTATACGTTTAATCAAGTGATGGGACAGGTGCTTCGCAGCAACGACGTTCCACCTTCAACCACACCACCCGTCAAACTCCCCAAGTTCTACAAATAATGGCGGAGAAAGAACATGCCACCACCGATCGTGGAGCAGAAAAGGATTCCGTACAAGTGCCCGTGAACACCCCCGCCAGCAGCTTGCGGCCCAGCCAGCACAGCGGCGCCACCTTGGCAGAGCTGGCTACCTTGGCTGGCCTCAATCCGGAGACATGGTCCGGTGCTCTGTCCCGCCATGCAAACCTGAGGATCACCGGCATCAGCCTGGACTCACGAGCCATCCACCCGGGAGATCTGTACTTGGCGTTGCCCGGTGCACGCAGCCACGGAGCTTCCTTTGCCGGTGCGGCCATTGCTGCCGGTGCTCTCGCCATCATGACGGACGACGCCGGCACTCAACTTGTAGGGGAATCGCCAGCGGTGCCTGTTCTATCCTTGGCAGACGCGCGCGCCGTGGCCGGAAAGCTGGCTGCACGTGTCTACGGCACCGATGCTGCCCCTAATACCGCCGGCGCCCCGGCTAACGCACACAGCCTGGAGCTCTTCGGCTTGACCGGCACCAATGGCAAGACCACCACCACCTATTTTTTAAACTCGTTGCTACGTGCACTGGGGCACGGCACCGGGCTGATTGGCACCATTGAAATCCTGGCAGGCGAGGAAGCTATTCCCAGTAAGCTGACCACGCCCGAGTCCACGGATGTTCACGCCCTCCTAGCGCTTATGGCAGAAAAGGGTCTCACCGCCGCGTCCATGGAGGTCTCTTCTCACGCGCTGGCCTTTGGCCGCGTGGACGCGGTGATCTTTGATGTTGCCGGGTTCACGAACCTCACCCAGGATCACCTGGACTTGCACGGCGGCATGGAGGGTTACTTTGAGACCAAGGCTGCCCTGTTTACTCCCGGTCATGCCCGCCAGGCTGTCGTGACCGTTGATGACCACTGGGGACAGCGCATGGCGGAGACCGCTACTGTCCCCACGGTCACCTTGGCAACGGATGCAGACGCTGCCGGCCCAAGTGCAGAGCGACACGCAGCAGCAGACTGGCAGGTGCGTGAGGTTCGCCGCGATGGTGTGGGTTCTCGGTTCACGCTCCATGGCCCCGATAACGCTGTCCTCAAGGTTCACACGGGCTTGCCCGGCGCCTTCAACGTTTCCAACGCGGCGCTGGCGTTGCTCATGGTGACCACGCACTTGCTAACGAAGGCTGCGGACGCAGGTTCCGGCGTCGACTACCACGCGGTGCTGGCGCGTCTGCAAGGGGTGCTGGACTCTCATGACCCCTTCACGGTGGAGGTGCCGGGCCGCATGCAGCTGATCGGCACGGCTCCGGTTGCTGTGGTGGATTTCGCCCACAATCCTGATGCGTTGGCCCGAGCCCTGGACGCTGTCCGGCCGGACACGGCGGGCGCGCGCGTGATTGCCGTGTTTGGTGCCACAGGAGAGCGTGATGTCACCAAGCGCCCCATCATGGGTGCCGTGGTTGCTCAAGGGGCCGATGTGGTCATCATTACCGATGACGATCCCCACGACGAGGACCCGGCCGCGATCCGCGCCGGCGTGCTGGCTGGGGCATATGAAGCCCAGCGCGACGGCGGGCTTGAGCGCATCATCGAGGAGATTGAGCCGCGCGCTGCGGCCATTGCCCGAGCCGTGGAATTGGCCGGCCCGAACGACGTTATATTGGTGGCTGGACGCGGCCATGAGGTTTACCAAGAAGTCAAGGGTGTCAATATTTCCCTCGACGATCGGGTTGAATTGCGTGCGGCGCTAGTGGCGCACGGATTCCCCCTTACCGGAGCAAGCAAGATAGAGTCCCCAACTGATGATTGAAATTACAGTAGCCCACCTCGCCGAGCTCACCCAGGGCACCCTGACGCCGGGCACTGACCCGAATCTGTGCCTGAACGTCGCCGCCATTGTCACCGATTCCCGGGAGGCTGTGGCCGGCAGCATGTACGTTGCCAAGGCCGGTGAAGCAGCCGATGGCCATGATTTTATTGCCGCAGCCTTCGCCACAGGTGCCGTGTTGGCTCTGGCTGAGCGGGAGGTAGCGGACGACGCCGGAAATCCCTTCCCGGCTATCATCGTCCCCGACGCTGTCCTCGCCATGGGAGCGATCGCTGCCGAAGTGGTGCGCCAGATTCGCGCTCATTCGCCTCTGACCGTCATTGGCATCACCGGTTCCGCCGGCAAGACCACCACCAAGGACCTGTTGGCTGGCATTTTGTCACCGCTAGGTCCCACTGTGGCTCCCGTGGGTTCCTACAACGGTGAAGTGGGTGTGCCACTGACCGTTTTCCGGGCCGATGAGCAAACCCGCTATTTGATCATTGAAATGGGCGCCACGAAGATGGGCCAGATCAAGTACCTGGGGCAGATGGTGCGCCCCGATATAGGTGTTGTGCTGTGTGTTGGCAGCGCCCACGCCGGCGAGTTCGGTTCCATCGACAACATCGCTGTCGCTAAGGGCGAGCTCGTTGAAGCGCTGACACCCGGTGGCTGCGCCATCCTCAACTTTGACGATGGCCGGGTGCGTGCCATGGCTGCGCGCTCCGGCGCCCCCGTACGATTCTTCAGCAGCGCCGACGCTGCCGAGCTAACGCCAGGCGACGGTACTGACAGTGCTGATAGCGACGGCGCTAGCGCCGACACTATGGTGCTAGCCCGGAACGTGCGCACGAATGCTGACGGTCAGCCCGAATTTGATCTTATTTTCCCCGGACACAGCGCCCCGTTACACGTGAGTAGCAAGCTACTAGGCCTGCATCACGTGACGAACCTGCTCGCAGCAGCATCCGCCGCGTTCGCCGCAGGCGCCACGCCGGAGCAGATTGTCACCTCGCTCAATGAGCAGCGAGCAGCCAGCCGCTACCGGATGGAACGCACTGATCGTAGCGACGGCGTCACCGTTATCAACGATGCATACAACGCCAACCCGGAATCCATGCGGGCAGCGTTGCGTACCTTGGCAGAGTTGGGCGGCAGCGGTGCCCGGCGCACGTGGGCCGTGCTGGGTGAGATGCTCGAACTCGGCGAGGAATCGGTCCTAGAACACGACGCCGTAGGCCGTGTCGCGGTTCGGCTCAACATCTCTCGCTTGCTGGTAGTGGGCCAGGGTGCCCGGGCCATGCATGTCGGTGCTGTGATGGAAGGTTCCTGGGGAGATGAGTCCATGTTCTTCGCCGATGCTGCTGCCGCTGCCGCTGTTTTGGAAGCTGAATTAGCGCCCGGCGACATTGTTCTATTCAAGTCTTCTAATGGCGCTGGGCTCCGTTTCTTGGGTGATCAGATAGCATTACCCACGGGGATTAGCCCCACACAAGCAAGTGATAACACAACAGGTGAAAGGACTGCCCAGCCATGATTGCATTGCTCATTGGAGCCGGCTTGGCTTTGGCCTTTGCCATGATCGGCACACCCATCTTTATCCGATTCTTGGTAAAGCAGGGTTATGGCCAGATCATTCGGGAAGACGGGCCCACCACTCACCAGATCAAGCGCGGCACCCCCACCATGGGCGGTACCGTAGTGATCGGCTCAGTGGTTGCCTCCTACTTCATCACCCACCTGATCGTGTGGTTGGTCAACAATAATTCCACCGGACCCACAGCCTCCGGACTGCTCATGATCTATTTGATGGTGGGTATGGGACTGGTCGGGTTCCTCGATGACTTCCTCAAAATTACCAAGCAACACAACACTGGCCTGAACCCCAAGGGCAAGCTTCTGGGCCAGGCCGTGGTGGGTATTTCCTTCGCCATCATGGCGTTGGGTTTCCCGGACAGTTCCGGCCGTACCCCGGCCAGCACGTTTATATCCTTTGCCCGCGATATCCCCACCCTGAACCTGGCGTTCGCCGGTGCAGGCTTGGGCGTGGTGCTGTTTGTGATCTGGTCTAACTTGATCATCACCGCAGCCACCAACGGCGTGAACTTGACCGACGGCCTGGATGGGCTGGCCACCGGAGCCGCCATTTTGGTCTTCGGCGCCTACACGCTCATAGGCCTCTGGCAGAGCAGCCAGGGCTGCGGATCGCACAGGGTGCCGGCCGAGACCGTCTGTTATGAAGTCCGTGACCCGTTGGATCTTTCTCTGATCTCGGTCATCATGTTTGCTGCCCTGATTGGCTTCCTGTGGTGGAACACCTCACCGGCGAAAATCTTCATGGGTGACACCGGATCCCTCGCGATCGGCGGCGCCATTGCCGGCTTCGCCATCCTCTCCCGCACCGAACTGCTGCTGCCCATCATCGGCGGACTGTTCGTGATCATCACTGCTTCTGTCGTGATTCAGGTTGGCTTCTTCAAGCTATCCAAGGGCAAGCGAGTCTTCCTCATGGCCCCTCTGCAACATCACTTCGAGCTCAAGGGCTGGAAGGAAGTCACCGTCGTTGTGCGGTTCTGGATTTTGGCAGGACTCATGGTGGCCGTGGGTCTGGGAGCTTTTTACGCTGAATGGATTGTTCGACTGTGAGTGCATTGCAAAACCGACTTGATTCCCTGACCAGTTGGGACGCCGACTGGGCTGGCTTGCGCGTGGTGGTTACCGGCATCAGCAAGACCGGTTTCTCGGTGGCTGACACCTTGGCTGAGCTAGGGGCTGCAGTGGTGGTTGTCGCTTCCTCGGACGACGACGAGGCCCGGGCTAACGCCGATACCCTCAAGATCGTGGGGGTCACCCAGGTGATCCTGGGTGAAGAGAGCTCTACCGTGTTGCCGCTGGTCAACGGCGAGTCCGCCGAGCTTGTGGTCACCAGCCCAGGCTATAAACCATCGCACCCTCTACTGGCTGCTGCGGCAGAGGCGGACATCCCCATCTGGGGAGATGTTGAACTGGCGTGGCGTGTGCGCCAGCGCGAGGGTAGGAAGACGGCCCGCTGGATCACCATCACCGGTACCAATGGCAAAACCACCACCACCACCATGGTGGAATCCATGTTGCAAGCAGCAGGCCTGCGCGCCATTGCCGCGGGAAACATTGGCACCCCCATTCTTGATGCCGTCCGTGATCCTGAAGGCTGGGATTTTCTGGCGGTGGAACTCTCCTCGTTCCAACTCCACTGGAGCGAATCCCTAGCGCCAGCAGCCAGTGTCTGCCTAAACCTGGCCGAAGACCATGTTGACTGGCACGGCAGCTATGAAGCCTATGCCGCCGACAAAGCCAAAATCTACGCCAACACAGAAATCGCGTGCATCTACAACGCCGAACAAATTGAGACCGAACGTATGGTCCAAGAAGCCGATGTCCAAGAAGGTTGCCGAGCGGTAGCTTTCACCACGGGTATGCCGGCCATCAGCATGGTCGGTATCGTGGAGGGCCTGCTCGTTGACAGGGCTTTCATTGCAGAACGCAAAGATTCGGCCGTCGAGCTAGCGAAGATCAGCGACATTGGAGATCTGGTGCCCCGGCATCTAGTGGCTAATGCTGCCGCGGCCGCAGCACTTGTACGGGCCTGCGGGCTGAGCCCCGATGACGTACGCAAGGGTCTGGTGAACTACCACAACGGTGAACACCGCATCCAAGCCGTGGCCAACGCTGATGGCGTTCTGTGGGTCAACGATTCAAAGGCCACCAACCCGCATGCTGCAGCAGCATCACTGGCAGCGTTCAAGCCGGTCATCTGGATTGCTGGCGGCCTGTCCAAGGGCGTCGACTATGACGATCTGGTTCGCAGTCACGCAGCACGGCTCAAAGCTGTGGTGCTGATTGGTGCCGATAGCTCAGATCTTGCAAGCTCCCTAGAACGCCTAGCTCCGGACGTGCAGGTTATTGCCACACGTGCCAGCGGTGGGCGACGTTCCAGCGGTTCCGAGCTGCGAGGCGACGCCGTCATGGCTGAGGCTGTGGCAGTAGCCGCATCGCTAGCCACGGACGGGGACACGGTGCTGATGGCACCGGCGTCGGCCTCCATGGACCAATTCACCTCATACGCCCATCGTGGCAATGCCTTCATTGACTCGGTACGGGAACTGCTGGAATTACGGGCAAGCGCCAATAAGGAGTCATAGTGGCCAAAACGCCCGCACAGCCAAGGGCCTCCGCCAAAGGCGTGCCCGCCACGACCGCCAAGAAAACGGCTGTCAATAATGAGACTAAAGCTAAAGTCAGTGCGGCGTCGATGCCGGCTCCAGCAGCCGGTGGCAAGGTCAAGCGATTCCAACGATTCCGGGACGCCTTCAACGCCCGGGTCGGCCGCCCTGCTGCGGGGTATTACTGGATCGTCGGCACTGCCCTAGCGCTGACCCTCATCGGGCGCTTAACCGTACTTTCGGCATCCACGGCGGAAACCATCTCCAAAGGCGAAGACCCCTACGATCTGTTCCTGAGAGAGTCCGGTTTTGCTCTTCTCGGGCTCGTTTTGATGTTTGTGCTCTCCTGCGTGCCACCGGCTGTATGGAAGAAATTTGCTCCCATTTTGCTGGGTATCGCCATAGTCCTGCTTGCACTAGTCTTTACGCCGCTGGGTGTTAGTGCCGGCGGAAATATGAACTGGTTGGGGATTGGCGGCATTCAGTTCCAGCCATCGGAAGCTGCCAAGCTGGCCCTGGCCATCTGGATGGGTGCGGTGATTGCCGCCAAGGGCGCGCTCATTCGCCGCCTCATGCACATCCTGATCCCCATGGGAATTGGCGCTGGCCTGATCCTGGGACTGGTCATGCTCGGTCATGACTTAGGAACCGCAATCATCATCGGCCTGATGGTCCTAATGGGTCTCTGGATTGGCGGGGTACCCAAACGCTTCCTAGCAATAGCTGTTGCGGCGGCCGGAATCATTGCTGTGATCGCGAACATCTCCGACACAAACAGAACCGGCCGCTTCGCCGCCTGGCTCGGTGACTGCAGCGTGGAAGGTGCCTGCGATCAGTACATCAACGGTGCTTACGCTCTCGCCTCCGGAGGCTGGTTTGGTGTTGGCCTTGGACAGAGCCGGCAAAAATGGAATTGGATTCCTGAAGCCCATAACGACTTCATCTTCGCCATCATCGGCGAAGAGTTTGGCCTCTTGGGCACCCTGGTCATTGTCGGGCTGTACGTGATCCTTGCCTACTCGATCTTCCGGGTCATCAACTCCCGCAACGATCCCTTCACCCGCGTTGTGTGCGGCATGATCATGACATGGATCATCGGCCAAGCCGTGGTCAATATCGCCGTGGTGGTGGGACTCCTCCCCGTGATTGGTGTGCCATTGCCACTGATCTCCTATGGTGGAACAGCTCTGATCATGGTGCTTGCCGCCTTGGGAGTTGTCCTGTCATTTTCCCGAACAGAGCCAGAAAGTAGCTTGAAGACCTCATGACACAGATCCACCCAACCCCCTTGTCAGTGGTTCTGGCCGGGGGAGGTTCAGCAGGGCATGTCAGTCCGTTGCTGGCCATAGCTGCGGCCATTCGCGAGTCCTCTCCCGAGAGCACTATTTTGGCCGTAGGCACTACCTCGGGTCTTGAAGCAACGCTGGTACCGGCGGCCGGTTTTGAGCTGGCATTTGTCAAACGCATTCCGCTGCCGCGCAAACCTTCCGTGGACCTGGTGAAGCTGCCAGTGCGCATGGTGCGGGCTATTGGCGACGCCAAAAAGATCCTTCGTGATGCCAACGCGGATGTGCTGGTGGGTGTGGGTGGCTATGTGTGTACTCCCATGTACCTGGCAGCTAAATCATTGGGCGTTCCCATTGTGATCCATGAGGCCAACACCAAAGCAGGTTTGGCCAACAAAGTAGGCGCGCGCTACACCACAAATGTGGGCACTGCTTTCGCAGCAACGGCCATCCGGCATGCGCATCTGGTGGGCATGCCCATGCGCAAGGAAATTGCCACTCTGGAGCGCAGCTCCGCTCAGGCTACGGCCCGGAAACGCCTCAATTTGGCAGAGCACAAACCTACGTTGATTGTCACCGGCGGATCGCTGGGTGCATTGCGACTGAACCAAGCCATCGCCGGTTCCGTCCGGGCGCTTGCTGACGCCGGTATCCAGACCTTGCACATCACCGGAAAAGGCAAATCTATTCTCGATGCAGACGGGGAACTTCTTGGCGCGCCGGGATACCGCCAGGTGGAATATGTGGATCGCATGGAAGACGTGTACGCGGCGGCAGATTTGCTGTTGTGCCGCTCAGGCGCCGGAACAGTGTCGGAGGTGGCCGCCGTCGGACTTCCTGCGGTGTTTGTGCCCCTGCCCATCGGAAACGGGGAACAGGCACGCAACGCAACCGGGCTGGTGGACGCTGGTGCCGCATTGCTGGTCCCGGATGCGGAACTCGATGCCGCGTGGGTCCGCACGGAGCTGATACCGCTGTGCCTTGATACGCCCCGATTAGAACGCATGGGTGCCCGTGCTGCTGAACTGGGTATTCGTGACGCGGCCGAAAGTATGGCCGCTATGGTGTTCGCAGCGAGCGGGAAGTAGACGGAAATGACGGATAAGGGAACACCCACCATGTACACACCACCCACACTCGCCGAGCTGGGCCGGGTCCATTTCATTGGTATGGGCGGGGCCGGAATGTCGGCGATCGCCCGGATTATGTTGGGCCAGGGACTCTCTGTCAGTGGGTCTGACGCCAAAGATTCTGCCGGGTTGGCCGAGCTGGCCACACTGGGCGCCACCGTGCATGTAGGCCAAGCCGGTGCCAACGTCGCCGCTGCCAATACCGTGGTGATCTCCACGGCCATCCGCGAAGACAACCCCGAGCTGCTCGCGGCCCGCGCGGGCGGACTGCGCATTTTGCACCGCTCTCAGGCACTGGCGGCTGCCATGGCGCAGGACGTTGTGGTGGCGGTGGCCGGCACTCACGGCAAAACCACCACGACCTCCATGATCACCGTCATGTTGCGCGGTGCCGGAGTGGATGCCTCATTCGCTGTAGGCGGCACCGTCCAAGGCTTGGGCGTCAACGCAGCCCATGGCTCAGCAGGAGTCTTCGTGGCCGAAGCCGACGAATCCGACGCTTCCTTCCTCAACTACCGGCCGAACATCGCCGTGGTCACCAACCTGGAAGCCGACCACCTGGACCACTACGGAACGGCCGAAAACGTCTACGCGGCCTTTGGGCAGTTCGTGGAACTCCTCCCGGACGGTGGCACGTTGGTGGCCTGCGCTGACGACGCCGGATCGGCCGCCTTGGCTGCCCAGGCCAGTGCGTCGGGAACACACACCATCAGCTATGGATTTGCCGAAGACGCTGATGTGCGGCTAATCCCCGGTCACAACGACGGATTGTTCACCACCGCTACAGTAGTGCTCCAGGGCGATCAGTGGGGGAGTGCTGCTTCTTCTGGCGCCTCGGCATCTGGGCCGTTCGAACTCCGGCTGCAGGTTCCGGGCAATCACAACCTCAGCAACGCGGCTGCCGCTGTGGCGGTTGCGCTGGCACTCGGCGTTGAGGTCAGCAGCGCTTTGGCTGCTCTTGGCAATTTCGCGGGCGCAGCCCGGCGCTTTGAGGCCAAGGGTGAGGCGCGGGGGGTCGCGGTGTTTGACGACTATGCCCATCACCCCACCGAAGTACGCGCCGCGCTGCTAGCCGCCCGCACTGTGGCCGGTGAGCACAAGGTTCATGTGCTGTTCCAGCCCCACCTCTTTTCCCGGACCGCCGAATTCGCCACCGAATTCGCTCGGGCCTTGGATCTGGCAGACACCGTTGCCGTCCTAGATATTTATGCATCCCGCGAAGATCCCGTCCCCGGGGTCACCAGCGAGCTGATTACAAAATCCTTGACCAAGCCTTTCGGATACGCCCCGGAGCCAGTGGCGGCCGTGGCGGCCTTGTGCCGTGCAGCAGTTGCCGGGGACATCATTTTGACGGTGGGCGCTGGGGACGTCACCGAATACGGTCCGGTTCTAGTGGCGGCGCTATTGGCCGGCGTCGAAGACGGCAATGGCTGAACCACGTAAGCCTCGAGTCATCCGGACCCGCATCCCCGCCGATGGGGACGGAACTGCAGCGAGCAGCGCAGCTACGAATGACGCGGCTCCAAATGGCACTACACCGAATAAAGAAGCGTCGAATGGCGCTGCACTGCAGGATACCTCCGGCGCTTCAAGCGGCCCGCCAGCTTCTGGAACGGTGCGGGGTACCAGCAAGAAGGTGGCAATGCTACCGGTGCCCACACAAACTTCTGAATCGTCTGAAGCTTCTAAACAGTCTGGAGTTACAGAAAGGGCGAGGAGTCTTCTGCGAGTCCCTCGTCCACGTGCGAGTGCGAAGTTGCGCCCACCAGAATCAGCTAAGGCTGAAGCAGCCAAGGACGGTACAGCCACGAAAAGTTCCGCGAAAGCTGGAACTTCCACGTCCGGATCGGCGAAGGCTGGTTCCACCAAGCCGGTGCCATCCAAGGTTGGATCCACCAAGGCTGGATCCAACAAGTCGGTGCCGGCAAAGTCCGCGCCAGTAAAGTCAACGCCGTCAAAGCCTGCGCCGGGGGAGAGCGCTGCCGATAAGTCCAAGTCTGAACATCACACCGAGGCGCAGGTACTGGCTTTTCCAATGCCGAACCACAAGCGACGTCGACGTACGTTCTTGCTGTCTGCAGCGGGTGTCGTAGCTGTGTTGGCCTTGGTGATGGGCATTGCCCTCTATTCCCCAGTTTTGGGTGTCAAGACCGTGGTCTTTGAAGGCAATAAGCTGGTCAGCCAGGACACCTTGGAGCTCACCTTGGCACCGGTCATTTCTCAACCACTACCCCAAGTGACGGCTGAGGATGTTTCGGCGTTGCTGGAATCCGTGGTGCAGATCAAGAGTTCCAGGATCGAAGCACGGCCGCCGTCCACCCTGGTGGTTCACGTAGTGGAACGGGTACCTGTTGCGCTGCTGAAGAACGGTGCAACTTACTCGTTGGTGGACCAGGACGGTGTTGAGCTCGGCACCACCAAGGATGCAGCTGCTGCAGCGCTTCCGCTGATCGACGGCGGTAAAGCTGCCATCGGCCAAGACACCTTCCAAGCTATGACCTCCGTTTTGGCGACCCTGCCTAAATCCATCCTGAACCAGCTAGCCAACGCAACGGCTAAGTCTCCGGATGCCGTAGAACTGCGACTTGTTGACGGGCGCAGTGTAGTGTGGGGCAATGCCAGTGACATGGAGCTCAAGGCCGCAGTATTGGAATCGCTATTGAATGCTCCAGTGCCCACCGCACAGCCCGGCAAGCCAGCTCCCGTGCCGGCTCAAGTCTTTGATGTCAGTGCCCCGCGGCATCCGGTGACTCGGTGATTCGGTGCCCCTGTAACGCTGTGAGTCTCTCGGGTCGGCTCGATGGTGCTGTCACGATGACTCGGCGGTGTTATACGGGTCGCACTTATCCGTAAGGTGGCAGCCGCCACTCATCGTGGAGCCAACCGTCCACCCTTCAAAAGCTACACGAAACGACACAGATAGGGGTGTTTGGGACGTTTTTTTGGGGGATTCTGGCGACACGCGGCAGCGGTAATTGCATGCGGCGCAGATGCACCATAGCGTCACAGACAAGAGTTAGTTGACATAACTATAACCTTCAACTTGAAGGTTAAGCTACCAAAGCTTCAAGCATTGCTTCAAGGTTGCTCCCAAGATTGATGCTGGCAGCTTGCAGGCGCATTGATTTATAGGTAGCAAAGGTACGCTTTTTTGATCTTTCAGCAACATACGAACAAGGGACACGTAACGTGGCAGCACCCCAGAATTACTTGGCAGTCATCAAAGTCGTCGGCATCGGCGGTGGCGGCGTAAATGCAGTGAACCGCATGATTGACGTGGGTCTGCGCGGCGTTGAATTCATCGCCATCAACACTGACGCTCAGGCGCTGTTGATGAGTGACGCCGACGTCAAGCTTGATGTTGGACGTGAACTCACCCGTGGTCTCGGCGCAGGCGCCAACCCCGATGTTGGCCGTCAGGCAGCAGAGGACCATCAGGAAGAGATTGAAGAAGTCTTGCGCGGCGCCGACATGGTGTTCGTGACTGCTGGTGAAGGTGGCGGAACCGGAACCGGTGGCGCCCCCGTCGTGGCTCGAATCGCTCGCTCGCTCGGCGCCTTGACCATCGGTGTCGTCACCCGGCCCTTCACGTTCGAAGGCCGCCGCCGTGCGACGAGTGCCGATAACGGCATCGAGGCACTGCGCGACGAGGTTGACACGCTTATCGTCATCCCGAACGACCGCTTGCTTTCCATCAGCGACCGTAACGTCTCTGTCATGGACGCTTTCCGTTCAGCCGATCAGGTGCTGCTGTCTGGCGTCCAGGGCATTACCGATCTCATCACCACACCCGGTTTGATCAACCTCGACTTCGCCGACGTCAAGTCCGTCATGCAAGGCGCCGGTTCGGCACTCATGGGTATTGGTTCGGCTCGCGGTGAAGACCGCGCCGTCAAGGCAGCCGAGCTTGCCATTGCGTCCCCGCTGCTGGAAGCTTCGATCGACGGCGCGCATGGCGTTCTGTTGTCCGTTCAGGGTGGTTCTGATCTGGGACTCTTTGAGATCAACGAGGCCGCGCGTCTCGTTCAGGAAGTGGCCCACCCTGAGGCCAACATCATCTTCGGTGCTGTCATTGACGATGCCCTAGGTGACGAAGTCCGTGTAACGGTCATTGCTGCTGGTTTTGACGCACCTGACTCCGCTCCGGAAGTTGCCGAGCCTGTTGCCGCTGCGGTTCCGCCGGCTCCGGCGGCCGTGCCCACTAGCGCGTCGGTTACCAACCTCAACCAGTGGGGTCAGCAGTCAGCATCGCACGTTCCTGCCGACGGTGGCTTTGATGTTGAATTGCCCGCCATTGTAGAACCCGATCTGACCGGACACCGTTCCGATGATCTGGATGTGCCGGACTTCCTCAAGTAGGCGGTTTCATGCCGGTGGCCATCGCCGCCGGCATGAGGAAGTATTGCAATACCCACAATGATGAATGGTCAGGTTGCTTATATGGTTTCCGTGCAGCAGGTGCGCCCCGGAGTATGGGTCGGTTTCACCGGGACGGAGACAGGCAACCTGGCCTTTCATGTTGGAGACGATCCTGCCAGCGTGACACAGCGCCGGGCAGTGCTGAATCAGGAACTGTCAAGGCTCAGTGGCTCTGACGTTTCCTTGGCCTATATGAGCCAAGTTCATGGCAACGCGGTAGCCCTAGTTCCAGAGCCTGCAGACTCACATGCTGCGGCGACGCCAGCACCCACTGCCGATGCGCTAGTTTCCAAGGGTGCCGGTCTGGCCGTCATGGTTGCCGATTGCGTTCCCGTGGTCTTAGTGGCAGAAGACGACGACGGCGGGCTAACGCTAGCCGTTGCCCATGCCGGCAGGCCAGGGGTGGAGGCAAACGTCATAGGGGCTGTGGTGACGAGCATGCGTGCCGCAGGGGCTCGCACCATTGAGGCGTGGCTGGGGCCGAGTATTTGCGGCCAATGCTACGAAGTCCCTGAAACCATGAGGGCGGCCCTGGCGGCGAAGGTGCCGGCATCATTCGCCACCACATCCTGGGGAACGCCCGCGCTAGACCTGCCAGCCGCGGTCCTGGCGCAATTACGCGCTCATGAGGTCACGGCCCATCCCAGCGGAGCCTGCACGCTAGAAAACCCAACCTTTCATTCGCACCGACGCGCCGTCCGAGACGGCTCGGCAGAAGGTCGCTTCATAGGTTTTGTCGTCTCGGCCCTCTAGCCTCACGCCACCATTCGTTTCGCGTCAATGAATTCTCGTGAATCAATTCGCCAACGATCCATCCCATCCGCCGATATTGCGTAGTGAAAGCTATCAAGCCCATGAATTTGCAGGACCCCCGTACACGTCAACTCGCCGAACGTCTGGACGCGGTCAAGGCGCGAATTAGTGCCGCCCGCACGGATGTAGTGACACCCACACTCATCGTGGTGACCAAGTTTCATCCGGCGGCAGATGTCCTGCGTCTGCACAGCCTCGGCGTCGCTGATGTTGGCGAAAACCGGGATCAGGAGGCTGCGGCCAAGGCCTTGGAGGTAGCTGGCGCTGGTGCGGAACAGCTGCGCTGGCATTTCATCGGGCAGTTGCAAAAGAACAAGGCCAAGTCCGTGGTGACCTACGCGCATTCGGTGCAGTCCATTGACAGGGGTTCTTTGGTGAAGGCGTTGGAGAACGCCATGGTCAGGGAGCTGGAATCCAGCGGACGGGCGCCGCTGGAATGTTTCATTCAGGTGGACCTCTCCGAATCGTATGCGGAGTTCAGGGATCCAACAGGCCAATCAACCGCGGCTACGCAACCTACTACCTCGCCCAGCGGCAGGGGAGGGGCGGCGCCGTCGTCCGTCATGGAACTGGCCGATCAAATTACCGGCGCACACGGCCTGCGACTCGCCGGACTCATGGCAGTAGCGCCTCTGGGAGTTGCGCCGGAGCCAGCGTTTGACTTGCTGGCAACGGTGTCGGCGCGGCTCGTGGCGGAGCACCCCAACGCCACCGCTATATCAGCTGGCATGAGTCACGATTTGGAGGCAGCACTAGCGGCAGGGGCGACACACCTGCGTGTCGGTTCCGATATCCTCGGCCCCCGCCCAGTGGTGCTGTAGCGTTTTGAGAACAGCAGGCATACCGTTCGCCAGCTGAACAAAGAGATTTCTAGCTTTGCACACTAATGAGGAGCAACCATGGCTGGCGCTATGCGCAAGACAATGATTTTTCTTGGGCTCGCCGACGGTGACGAGCACTATGACGCGGAGCATGCTCCGCCGTTGCCAAAAGAAGACGCCCAAGAGGACGTGCTTGAGCGCGATGCAGCCCCGGCTCCTGCCGCAGCGGTTGAACCATCAGCGCCCAAGGCTGGCGATGACGAATACCGCGCTCCGGTAACCCCCATCAAGCGTGCTGCATCTACCCGGGAAGAGGCTGAAAGTTTGCGCCAGATCACCACAGTCCATCCTCGTTCCTACAATGACGCCAAGATCATTGGGGAGAGCTTCCGGGATGGTATTCCGGTCATCATGAACGTCACGGACATGGGTGAAGCCGACGCCAAGCGTTTGGTGGACTTCTCAGCCGGACTGGTCTTCGGCCTGCGCGGCTCCATTGAGCGCGTCACCAACAAGGTGTTCTTGCTCTCGCCGTCCTACATTGAGGTGCTGGGCGATGACAAGAAGATCTCCGATACCCAGGCCAGCTTCTTCAACCAGAGCTAAGAGCAGCAAACGGCTCAGCTGATAAAAGCTAGAGCCTGCCAAGTCATTAAGGAACTGCCCGGACACGTTGTGTCCGGGCAGTTCCTTAATAAGCGCAGTCCGTTAAGCTCGTGGCTTGAGGTGCGGTCCTTCCGGGACAATCCGTAACATAGTGGTTTACTCTGGAGGCAAAGAACTTCTTTTTCCTCCACCTAGGGAATGTGTGCACACGCGTGACAATAGTTTTCGCTCTCCTCTATCTGCTCCTGCTGCTGTACTTCCTTACGCTGCTACTACGCATGGTCTTTGACTGGATTCAGGTCTTTGCCCGTGACTGGCGGCCTAAGGGCGCGGCCCTGGTCGGCGCATCGATGGTGTATCGACTCACTGACCCGCCGCTACGTAAGCTCCGAGCCATGATTCCGCCGCTCAGAATTGGTGCCGTTGCCCTCGATATTGGCTTCCTTTTATTGCTCGTTGGGGTCGGCATTGGGATGAGTATCACAAGAAGTTTTGTCGGTTAGGGTCGCGTCGTTAGTTTTCGTCGAAGAAAAGTTATATTGTAAAAGCGGAAAGACCCCAGTTCAGATCTCCAGATTTGTATTCGGTACCGCAGTCCGGGCAGGTTTCGGCCGGTTTCTGACTCACATAAGACCAATGAGGTGACTAAATGGCGCTAACGCCAGAAGACGTTGTCAACAAGCGGTTCCAGCCGACAAAGTTTCGTGAAGGCTATGACCAGGACGAAGTCGACGATTTTCTTGACGAGATCGTCGTTGAGCTTCGCCGACTCCACCAGGAAAACGACGAACTGCGTAAGCAGCTCGCAGACGGTGGCTCCGACGCTAAGGTAACCGCGGCTCCTGTAGCCCCGGTACAGGCCAAGGAACCCGAGCCGGTTGTCGTTGAACCTGAGGTTAAGGAGCCTGTAAAGGCTCCGGAGCCCGTTGTTGAAGAAAAGGTGGAGGCAGCGCCTGCTCCGGTAGCGTCAGCTCCGGCAGCTCCGAGCTCCACTGCACAATCAGCCAGTGGCGTTCTTGCCATGGCCGAGCGCCTGCACGACGAATACGTCAACGCCGGTGTTGAGCAGCGCGACAAGATCATTGCCGAGGCACAGATCGAAGCCAGCACGCTCGTCAACGATGCACAGGAGAAGAGCCGTAAGACGCTCGGGGCCCTGGAGCAGCAGCGTTCAGTACTCGAGCGCAAGGTCGAGCAGCTGCGCGGATTCGAGCGCGACTACCGTTCACGCCTGAAGAGCTACATCGAAGGCCAGTTGCGCGACTTGGATGCCCGCGGCTCAGTGGCAGCCCCGGACTTTTCCGAAGGCGCCCTAGAGTCCTAGCTAGCAAACAAAAGCCGGTGGAGCAAGGAAACTTGTTCCACCGGCTTTCGTTTGTTAAACCCTCGTTTGGGGCTTGTAAGTCAGCCCTGAAATAGGGCAGGTCCCGGGATGGTGGATATAGCCGCCTATGATTGAAACAATCCCTTTTGCTTTAACACCCGAACAACTGAAAGCGTCATGAGCGAGAACTCTTTGCCGGCTCCGGCCGCCGCTGTCAAGGCCCGCCGCCACCACTTCTGGTGGATCTGGTTCGGCGTTGCAGCCTTTGCCTACCTTTGCGATCAACTGACTAAATGGTGGGTGAGTTCCACCATGGAAATTGGTGAAAAGACCCCCGTCATCGATGGACTCCTGCAGTGGTACCACATCCTCAATCCCGGTGCAGCGTTCTCCATCGGTGAGAACTTCACCTGGGTGTTCACCATCCTCATGGCTGCCGTATCCATCGCGATCATGGTCCTCTCGCGCAAAATCGCCTCCATTTGGTGGTCGATCGGCCTAGGGCTGGTCCTCGGTGGCGCGCTGGGTAACCTGACAGACCGGCTGTTTCGTCCGCCGTCGTTCGGCATGGGGCACGTGGTGGACTTCATCTCCTTCCCCAACTTTGCCATCTTCAATATGGCAGATATGGCGGTGGTGGGCGGGGTTATCGTGATCTGCCTGCTGACGCTGCTGGGGATCGGAATGGACGGCAGCAAAGCAGAATCGGGCAAGGCTTCTTCGGAGCCAGTGAAGGACCCTGCGGAGCAGGGTAAGGAGCACCAGAACAATGATGACAGGAATAGCAATGACTGAGACGTTTCTCGCTCCCGAGGCCGTTGCTGGCAGCAGGGCCGACGCCGGACTGGCCGCTTTGTTGGGAATCTCCCGTTCCGCCGCGGCGCTGTTGTGCACCGAGGGGAATGTCCTGCAAAATGGTGCAACCATGGTCAAAAGCGATAAATTCAGTGCTGGGGCCAGCATTCAGATCACCATTCCTGAACGGCGCGACCCGCTAGAAGTCATCGTGGAACCCGTAGATGGACTGAACATCCTGCTGGACGACGAGCACTTCGTGGTGGTGGATAAGCCGGTCGGTGTTGCCGCGCATCCCTCACCGGGCTGGGTAGGTCCCACGGTTGTGGGTGGGTTGGCTGCAGCAGGCTTCCGCATCTCCACCTCCGGCGCGCAAGAACGCGTGGGCATTGTGCACCGCCTCGACGTGGGAACCTCCGGAGCCATGGTGGTTGCCAAGACCGAGCACGCCTACACCGTACTCAAACAGGCGTTCCGCGAGCGAACCGTGGAGAAGGTTTACCACGCCGTCGTGCAGGGCTTGCCCGATCCGTTGCAGGGCACCATCGATGCCCCCATTGGTCGCCACCCGGGACATGACTGGCGCTTCGCCGTGATTGAGGATGGACGTCCTTCCATCACCCACTATGAGGTGTTGGAAGCGTTTGGCAAGGCATCGTTGGTGGAGGTGCACCTAGAAACCGGACGTACCCACCAGATTCGTGTGCACTTCTCGGCGCTACGCCACCCCTGCGCCGGGGACCTGACCTATGGTGCCGATCCTACGTTAGCAGCCGAGTTGGGCTTGACCCGGCAGTGGCTGCACGCCCATAGGCTCGGGTTCACCCACCCGGCAACGGGGGAGCCGGTCAGCGTCACCAGCCCGTACCCGCAGGACCTCAACTACGCGCTGGATCATCTGCGCGGTGAACACTAGCAGCTGTGCCATACCCGACGGCGGGAGGCTGACCCTGTGAGGTGGCCTCCCGCCGTCGGGCTTTAAGCACCGTAGAATAGATGGGTGGCTAGCTCATCGACTGACAGTTTTGTCCATCTTCATACGCACACCGAATACTCCATGCTGGACGGTGCAGCGCGCCTGACCGAACTCTTTGACGAGGCTAAGCGGCTCCAAATGCCGGCCCTAGCCACCACTGACCACGGGTATCTCTTCGGCGCTTTCGACTTTTGGCGCAAGGCCACCGACGCCGGCATCAAGCCGATCATCGGTGTTGAAGCCTACGTCACCCCAGGCACGGCCCGCACGGATAAAACCAGGGTCAAATGGCGCACCGACGAGTCGCAGAAAAAGGATGACGTCTCCGGTGGCGGTTTCTACACCCACATGACGCTACTGAGCTACAACAATCAGGGCATGCGCAACTTGTTCCGAGCCTCCTCGATTGGCTCGCTGGACTCACCTATGGGTAAATACCCGCGTTTGGATCGGGAACTGCTCAACCAGTACCACCCCGGCCTCATAGCGACCACTGGCTGCCCCTCCGGCGAGGTTCAAACGCGGCTGCGTTTGGGACAGTACAACGAGGCTAAGGCGGCCGCCGCCGAGTTCCAGGATATTTTCGGCAAAGAAAAC
The DNA here is from genome assembly GCF_054511175.1 of Arthrobacter sp. Sr24. NCBI lineage: Bacteria > Bacillati > Actinomycetota > Actinomycetes > Micrococcales > Micrococcaceae > Arthrobacter > Arthrobacter sp. Sr24. Next base: position 108,137 of record NZ_JBTNDB010000005.1, read on the forward strand.
TATTTCTGTGAGCTCATGGACCATGGGCTAGACATTGAACGCCGGGTCACCAAGGACCTGCTGCGGCTGGCCAAGGAATTGGCGATCCCCCTCGTTGCCACCAATGATTTGCACTATACGCACGAACACGATGCCAAGGCCCACGAGGCTCTGTTGGCTCTGCAATCTGCCTCTACTTTGACCGAACCCACCTATGACCAGGGTGGTAAGCGTTTTGCTTTCAGTGGTAGTGGCTATTATTTGAAATCGGCTGCGGAGATGCGTTCGCTCTTCTCAGAGCTGCCCGAGGCGTGCGATAACACACTGTTGATTGCCGAGCGCTGCGAGGTGTCCTTTAACACCGATGCCAACTACATGCCCAAGTTCCCCTGCCCGCCGGGCGAGGACGAGACTTCCTGGCTGGTCAAGGAAGTGGACGCCGGCTTGCGCTACCGGTACCCCAGCGGCATCCCCGATGATGTTCGCAAACAGGCGGACTACGAGCTGGACGTCATCATCCGTATGGGCTTCCCCGGATATTTCTTGGTGGTGGCTGACTTCATCACCTGGTCCAAGAGCCAGGGCATTAGGGTTGGTCCCGGCCGTGGTTCCGGAGCCGGGTCCATGGTGGCTTACGCTATGCGCATCACCGATCTTGACCCGCTGCGTCACGGCCTGATCTTTGAGCGTTTCCTCAACCCTGAACGTGTGTCCATGCCTGACTTTGACGTGGACTTCGATGATCGTCGCCGCCACGAGGTCATCAAGTATGTGACCGAAAAGTACGGCGACGAACGTGTTGCCATGATCGTCACCTACGGCTCGATCAAGACCAAGCAGGCCCTGAAAGACTCCTCACGCGTGTTGGGCCACCCCTTCAGCATGGGAGAAATGCTGACCAAGGCGTTGCCCCCAGCCGTCATGGCCAAGGACATTCTCCTCAACGACATTGAAAACCCCAAGGCCAAGCGCTACGGCGAAGCGGCGGATTTCCGCAACCTGATCAATACCGATCCTGAAGCGGCCAAGGTCTTTGAGCTCTCGAAGGGCTTGGAAGGGCTCAAACGCCAGTGGGGTGTCCACGCCGCTGGTGTGATCATGAGCTCCGATCCCATCATCGACGTCATCCCGATCATGCGCCGCATCCAAGACGGCCAGGTGATCACCCAGTTCGATTACCCCACCGCTGAGGGCCTGGGGCTGATCAAGATGGACTTCTTGGGGTTGCGAAACCTCACCATCATCACCGACGCGTTAGAGAACATCAAAGCCAACAAGGACATCGACCTGGACCTTGAACGTCTAGAGCTCGACGACGCACCCTCCTACGAGCTCATGGCGCGCGGGGACACGCTGGGTGTTTTCCAGCTCGACGGCGGCCCCATGCGTGGGCTGCTCAAGCTCATGCGTCCGGATAACTTTGAAGATATTTCCGCTGTGCTGGCACTGTACCGACCAGGGCCCATGGGTGCCGATTCGCACACGAACTATGCGTTGCGTAAAAACGGCCTGCAGCCGATCACACCCATCCACCCTGAGCTGGAGGAACCTCTCGCAGACATTTTGGGCGGCACCTACGGGTTGATCGTGTACCAAGAGCAGGTCATGTCCATCGCGCAGAAGCTGGCCGGTTACTCGCTAGGCCGGGCCGATATTTTGCGCCGTGCCATGGGTAAGAAGAAAAAGTCGGAGCTGGACAAGCAGTACGAAGGCTTCCACCAAGGCATGATCGACAACGGCTACTCGGACGCCGCCGTCACCACCCTGTGGGCGATTTTGCTGCCCTTCTCCGACTACGCCTTCAACAAGGCACACTCGGCCGCCTATGGTGTCATCAGCTACTGGACCGCTTACCTGAAGGCGCACTACCCGGCCGAATACATGGCTGCGCTGCTGACCAGCGTGGGCGATGACAAAGACAAGCTGGCGCTGTACCTCAATGAGTGCCGCCGCATGGGCATCACGGTCCTCGCCCCGGACGTCAACGAATCCGCCTTGAACTTCACCCCCATCGGCAAAGACATCCGATTCGGCATGGGCGCCATCCGCAACGTGGGTGCCAACGTGGTCAACGGAATGGTGGAATCGCGTAAGGAAAAGGGGAACTTTGAAAGTTTCTCCGATTTCCTCATGAAGGTCCCCGCCGTGGTGTGTAACAAGCGCACCATTGAATCCCTCATCAAAGCCGGTGCCTTCGACACCTTGGGCCATGCCCGGCGTGCCTTGGCCATGATTCATGAAGAAGCCGTTGACTCGGTCATTGGCATCAAACGCAATGAGGCTGTGGGCCAGTTTGACCTCTTCGCCGGATTAGGTGGTGAGGAAGAGCCCGAATCTGCTCTCATTACGGAGATCCCGGATCTGCCCGAATGGGAGAAGAAGGACAAACTGGCGTTTGAGCGCGACATGCTGGGGCTCTATGTTTCGGACCACCCGCTGCGTGGGCTGGAAGGGATTCTGAGCCAAAACGCGGACATGTCCATCACTCAACTCTTGGGCGATGACGGCCCCCAAGACGGACACATCATGACCATTTCGGGAATGATCACCAACCTCCAACGCCGCATCGCCAAGAGCAGCGGTAACCCCTACGCCCGCTGCGAGATCGAGGATCTGGGCGGCTCGGTGGAAGTCATGTTCTTCGGCCAGACCTACGGCCCCATCGCCAACGTCTTGGCAGAAGATTTGATTGTGGTGGTCAAGGGCCGTCTGCAAAAGCGCGACGACGGTGCCATTACGTTGAATGCCATGGAAATGACCGTCCCGGACCTCACCGAAGGCATGTCCGGCCCGCTGGTCATCTCAATGCCCGAACATAAGGCCAACGAACAGGTCCTCGAGGCGCTGAAGTCCGTTCTCAACGATCACCGTGGCAACACCGAAGTTAAGATGCACCTGGCCGGCACACGATCAATGAAAGTCATGAAGCTGCCACTGCATCACCGGGTCAATCCCACGCCATCGCTCTTTGGCGATCTCAAGGTGCTGCTGGGCCCCAATTGCTTGGAAGGCTGAGAATGACTGAATCTGCCACCGCTGCGGCTGCTGCCACCACTCCGGACGCTCCCGCCGCTGCGGACGATGCGGCTCTAAGAGCACGCCATGACCCTGTGACGACTCCTAAAACCCTGGCGCCTCCAGTCTCTGCCGCCATGGCCTCGGCGCCTAACCCTGCGCCCACTTTGGCTCCAACGGGGCGGCGAGCCGATCGGCGACTCCGGACACCCAAGGATGCAAAGGCAGGGACGGGGCCCAGAGATGAGGACACTGCTGCCATATGGCGCACGTGGCTGACGCTGACCCTCTCGCTAGGCGCCATCATGGGTGTCGCTTGGTTTGTGCTGGCCCCGGGCGGTGCCATCTACGGCGAGGGCAAGGACTTTGCCACGTGGTTCCCACGGGACGCGGCGCTGGCCCTGTTGCTGCTGGTGGCCGGGGTACTTTCAGCGGTGTTGCTGTTGCGTCAAGGCAGGAAGAATCGGCGTGTGTGGGCTTCGGGAACGCCAACGCTAGCTCTGCTCATCGGCGGGCTCGCCGGATCCGTGCTCGCGTGGCGAATCGGTGTTTTCGCCGGGGATCTCTTCCAGACGGTGCCGGAGAATCTCCCCAGTCCCAGCATGATCTTCTCGCTCCGCTCACCGTCTGTACTTTTGCTCTGGCCGTTGGCTAGTGCCGCCGTGCTATTTCTGGTTCACTTCATCGGCTACAACTTTGCGCGCCCACTCGAGGACTCCTCCAAGCTTGCGCCTGCGCACCAGCAATCCGGCGTCGCTGGGGGATAACGCTGGTAAAGACGCTGGGCAAAACCCTGGGGCGGATGTCCAGCAGGCGGAAGCCCGGTAGCCACGACGCACCCACCGGCTAGCCAACAGGTAAACTTCATTGTTGTGAGCAATCTTGAAACTTCCGCGTCCACAACCGCCACCAGTAGCGAAGCTGCCGTGACCCTGCGCCGTATCGATTTGCGCGGGCGTTCCTTGAGTTTGGCTGAGCTGAAAAATGCTGTGCCCCGAACCGCCGCAGCCACCGTGACCACCGCCGAAACGGCCGTGGCAGCCATCATTGCCGATGTTCGGCGGGACGGCCACGCCGCACTGGCCGCGTTGGCTCTGAAGTTCGACGGCGTGAGTCAGGAACATCCCCGTGTCCCCGCCGCGGCACTAGAGCAGGCGCTGGCCGATCTAGATCCCGCAGTCCGCGCCGCGTTGGAAGAATCCATCGCCCGCGCCAGAGCCTTTGCCCAGGCGCAGAAACCGGCCAATATGGACTTTCCTATGGCCGACGGCGCCGTCGTGTCCCAGCACTGGCTACCAGTGACCCGCGTGGGCATGTATGTTCCCGGAGGGCTGGCCCCCTTGGCCTCCTCGGTAATCATGAATGCTGTTCCGGCACTTGCTGCTGGTGTTAGCTCCATCGCCCTCGCCTCCCCGCCGCAGAAGAGCAACGGCGGGCTGCCGGATAAAACAATCATGGCTGCCGCAGCCCTGCTGGGTATTGCTGAGGTGTACTCCATGGGCGGCGCCCAAGCCATTGCAGCCTTCGCCTACGGCGTGGCAGCAGGTACTACGGTCAATGGTGGGGGAGAGGCCATTGAGCCCGTTGACGTGGTTACCGGTCCCGGCAATATTTTTGTGGCCACTGCTAAACGCCTCGTCAAGGGCGTTGTGGGTATTGACTCGGAAGCTGGCGCCACGGAAATTGCTGTTCTGGCCGATCACAGCGCTAACCCGGTGTTTGTTGCCGCCGATCTCATCAGCCAGGCCGAACATGATCCCAACGCCGCCTCGGTTTTGGTGACCACATCACCGGAGTTGGCTGACGCCGTCGAGAGTGAATTGGTAGAGCAGGTGGCCCGCACAGCCCACCGCGAACGTGTTGAAACTGCCCTTGGCGGCGTGCAATCGGGCATTGTTCTGGTTGATGATCTTGCGCAAGGGGTAGCCGTTTGCAACGCCTACGCTGCCGAGCACTTGGAAGTAGTTACCGAGAACGCCGCTGAGGTGGCCGCTCGAATCACCAATGCCGGGGCCATCTTCGTTGGGGATTACAGCCCTGTGAGCTTGGGCGACTACTGCGCGGGCTCCAACCACGTGTTGCCTACCAGCGGTACGGCGGCGTTTTCCTCAGGGTTGAATGTCACCACGTTCTTGCGCGCTGTTCAGCTGATCAACTACTCCAAGGACGCTCTGGCCGAAGTGGCCACTCACGTCATCACACTGTCAAAGGCGGAGGATCTGCCGGCGCACGGTGACGCCGTAGCCGTCCGTTTTCCCTAAGAAATAGCTCTAGACACTGGTGCTGCCGGTGTGGTAATCACACGGTTGTAATTCGTTCGGGCGAGAAACTAGACTGAAGATGATCCTGACCTGAAGGGGGTTGCATGTATTGTCCATTTTGCCGTAATCCCGATTCCCGAGTGGTGGATTCCAGGCTGTCTGACGATGGCTCCTCTATTCGGCGCCGGCGGCAATGTACCGAGTGCGGCCGACGGTTCAGCACCATGGAAACCGCTAGCCTTTCCGTGAGCAAACGTTCCGGGGTGGCCGAGCCCTTCAGCCGTAGCAAGGTCATCAGCGGTGTGCGTAAGGCCTGCCAAGGGCGCCCCGTCACAGATGATGACTTGGCCAAGTTGGCTCAGGAAGTTGAAGAGTCAATCCGTGCCAGTGGCGCGGCTGAGATTGAGGCTAATGACGTGGGCTTGGCCATCTTGGCGCCCCTGCGCCGACTAGATCTCGTGGCCTATCTGCGATTTGCCAGTGTCTACCAAGCCTTTGAATCACTCGAGGATTTTGAAGCCTCTATTGCCACGCTTCGTGGTGAGGAGCAGCAACTGTCCCAGGATCCGTCCGAGATTCAGTACTAGCAGTTGCTCATGCGAGAACAAGCACGTGCAAGAACGTAGCTGACAACTAAGGGTGTGTGCCCCCATCGTGAAGATGGGGGCACACACCCTTAGTTGTTGCAGTTGTTGCAGTTGTTGCAGTTGTTGCGGCGCCCGTTGGCGATTCCCGTTGCCTGGCTGAGGCTACTTGGTCAGCTTGAAATGCACGGCTGCCTGCAAGGCACCGCCTACAATGCCGGCGTTGTTGGCCAGCTCGGCCGGGATGATCTTTGTTCGCAGATCCAGCTGAGGCAGGTAGTCTTCGCTGCGCTTGGAGATACCGCCACCAATGATGAACAGCTCCGGGGAGAACAAGAATTCCACGTGGGAGAAGTAGCGCTGCAGACGGACGGCGTACTCGTCCCAGCTGATGTCATCGCGTTCCCGGGCGCTGGCCGAGGCCTTGGTTTCGGCGTCGAATCCGTCGATTTCCAGGTGGCCCAGTTCCAGGTTAGGGATGAGCTTGCCGTTGTAGATGAACGCCGAACCGATTCCGGTTCCCAGGGTGATGACCAAAACGGTGCCCTTGACGCCCTTGCCAGCGCCGTAGCGAGCTTCAGCTAGGCCGGCGGCGTCGGCGTCGTTCATGACCTGAACTTCGCGGCCCAACTCCTTGGTGAAGATCTCATCGACGTTGGCATCGATCCATGACTTATCTACGTTCGCTGCCGAATGGGAGATGCCGTGGGAGACGATGGCTGGGAACGTGATTCCCACTGGCGCGTCTTTACTGGGAGCGTGCTTGCGTCCGGAGAGCTCTTCAACAATCTCCTTGACCACCTTGGCCACCGCCTGCGGGGTAGAAGGACTGGGCGTCGGGATCCGGAAGCGGTCACCCACCACCTCTCCGGTATCGAGGTCGACAATGCCGCCCTTGATGCCGGTGCCGCCAATGTCAATACCAATGACGGTGGTTCGGGACGGGTGCTTCTTAGTCATGCAGGCTCCAAAGATAGAAGTTTTTTCGCGTACAAGTGCCAAGGCTGGCGGATAGATGTTGACCGGGTAATGCTACGGCAGAGTGAGGACTTCTGCACCAGTGGACGTAACAACCATGGTGTGTTCAAACTGGGCGGTGCGTTTACGGTCACGGGTGACCACCGTCCAATCGTCAGCCCACATGTCCCAGTCGATGGTTCCTAAAGTGAGCATGGGTTCGATAGTAAACACCATTCCCTCTTCCATCACAGTGCTGTAGGCCGGAGCCGCGTCATAATGCGGAATAATCAGCCCAGTGTGGAAAGCCTCGCCCACTCCGTGCCCGGTGAAGTCCCGCACAACTCCGTACCCAAAACGTTTGGCGTAGGAGGCGATGGTGCGGCCAATGACGTTGATTTCACGGCCCGGAGCTACAGCGCGAATGGCGCGGTTAAGCGATTCCTGCGTGCGTTCCACCAGCAGGCGGGACTCCTCATCAACATCGCCCACCAGGAACGTGAAGTTGGTGTCTCCGTGAACGCCGTTCTTGAAAGCGGTGATGTCAATGTTGATAATGTCGCCGTCTTCCAGCACCGTGGTATCTGGAATGCCATGGCAGATCACTTCATTGATGGAGGAGCACAGCGACTTGCGGAAACCGCGGTAGCCCAATGTGGACGGGTAGGCCTGGTGATCCAGGAGGAACTCGTGGCCCACACGGTCAAGGGCGTCAGTAGTGACACCGGGAACAATGTGCTTGCCCACCTCAACAATGGCCTGTGCAGCAATCTTGCTGGAAATGCGGATCTTTTCCAGCGTTTCCGCATCTTTGACTTCCGAGCCCTTAAACGGTGCCGGACCGGCCTTACCCACATATTCGGGGCGAGGAATGGATGCGGGGACGGCCAACTGCTCACTAATAGTGCCGGGGACCAGTTTGCCAATGGGTGCTGAGGTTGCTGTTGAAGACATGCCACCATCCTATAAGTTTTTGGCTGCTGAAAAGTTCTATGATGGCAGCAGTTGCAAGAGTTCGCCCACAAAGCTTGGAGGCCATCATGGCGCAATATTGGTACAACGTGGAAACCCGCACAGTAGAGAAGGACGCCCAATCAGGCTGGAAGTCCCTGATCGGCCCCTATGCGAGTGCAGCCGAAGCTGAGCAGGCGTTGGCGAGGGTCCAGGAGCGTAACGCTGCCGCTGATGCGTTGGATGCTCAAGAGGACGACGACGAATAAGTCACCTCATGTGGCTCGCGGACGCTCTGTGGTCTGCACTCGCTTTGCCTATACGCACGACACGCCCGGCCGGGTTGCGGTGCTCTCATTCCACCGCAAGCGGAACAGGAACCGGTGCGTATAAACAAACTCAAGTTTGTTTATACGCACCGGCGGATCAAGGGAGTGCGTATAAGCCGGGTCTAGGTGCCCCGAGCGCTTAGCTAGGTGCCCCGAGCGCTTAGAAAGTGTGCTCGGGACCTGGGAAAACGCCGGAGCGGACTTCATCACCGTATTCACGGGCAGCATCGGCCAGAACGGTGCGTACCTGGGCGTATTGCTTGACGAACTTGGCCATTTTGCCGGGGCGCAGCCCGGCCATGTCTTGCCACACCAGCACTTGACCGGTGGTGGTGTTACCTGCGCCAATGCCCACAGTTGGCACGGATACTGCGGCTTCAACAGCGGCGGCCGTGTCGGCTGGGACCATTTCCATCAACACACAAAACGCGCCGGCCTCAACGAGAGCAACGGCGTCGTCAATCAAGCCTTGGGCCATTTCTCCCCGACCTTGAACTCGGTAACCGCCCAGCATGTGTTCGCTCTGCGGGGTGAAACCAATGTGCGCCATGACGGGCACGCCAGCCTGGGTCAGTGCGCGCACGGTGGGAGCGTAGTAGGCGCCACCTTCCATCTTGACGGCGTGAACCAGTCCCTCCTTCATGAGGCGTACCGAGGATGCAATGGCCTGCTCGGGGGATGCCTCGTAGCTGCCGAAGGGGAGATCAGCCACGACCAGAGCGCGCTTAGCCCCTGCAGTCACTGCCCGGGAGAAGATGATCATCTCATCAAGGGTGATGGGCAAAGAGGTCTCATTGCCCAGAACATTGTTGGAGGCGGAATCGCCCACTAGCAGCACTTCAATGCCAGCTTCATCAAAAATTTGTGCGGTGTATTGGTCGTAGGCCGTCAACATGGCGAATTTTTGGCCCGCCTGTTTGGCCGCCAGCAGATGATGGGTTCGGACCTTGGCCGCCGTTGCTGGAACGCCGCCAGTACTGGTGGGCCGGGCAGCCGCGCCAGAACCATAGGGGGCCGCGAGTTCGGCGGACACGGGGGAGTCAGGGTTGCTTGTGGGTGACATGGCACCAGCTTATTACGATTCGACGTGCGGGTTGGGCGCAGCGCGTCACTGTAGTTAGTAGAGTGAACTCTGCAGGGACTACACCTGCCGCAAACCCGTCCGCCGCCTGCCCTCAAATGGAGCCAGGGGTGAATGTGCCAAAGGAAGAGGCCCGTACATGAACCGTCAACAGGAATTTGTGCTGCGCACCATTGAAGAGCGCGATGTTCGATTTGTGCGCCTGTGGTTCACTGACGTTGTAGGCAGCCTTAAATCTGTCGCATTGGCCCCTGCTGAAGTTGAGGGCGCCTTTGAGGAAGGCCTAGGTTTTGACGGCTCAGCCATCGAAGGCTTGGCACGTATCTTTGAATCGGACATGCTGGCGCAGCCGGACCCCTCCACGTTTCAGATCCTGCCGTGGCGCGGAAACGGCAAGTCCGAACAGACCTCACGGATGTTCTGTGATGTGCTCACCCCCGACGGCGAACCGTCCGCCGCAGATCCGCGCAACGTCCTCAAACGCACCTTGGCAAAAGCCGCTGACATGGGCTTTACGTGCTACACGCACCCAGAAATTGAGTTCTACCTGCTGAAGTCGGATCGGCCCGGACCTGATGGCATTCCCGTCCCCGTGGACCAGGCCGGCTATTTTGACCACGTCCCCGGTGGTGTGGCACAGGACTTTAGGCGCACCGCGGTCACCATGCTTGAAGATGTTGGTATTTCCGTTGAGTTCAGCCACCACGAAGGCGGACCTGGCCAAAACGAGATTGACCTGCGCTATGCAGATGCGCTGCAGACGGCCGATAACATCATGACGTTCCGCACAGTGATCCGGGAAGTCGCCATCCAACAGGGCACCTACGCCACCTTCATGCCCAAGCCGTTCTCTGATCACCCGGGCTCGGGCATGCACACCCACTTCTCCCTTTTTGAGGGTGACACGAACGCTTTCTTCGATCCCGCTGCCGAATTCCAGCTGTCCACAACGGCTCGTCAATTCATGGCCGGAATCCTCAAACACGCTCCGGAATTCACCGCAGTGACTAACCAGTTCGTCAACTCCTACAAGCGCCTGTGGGGCGGGGGAGAAGCACCCAGTTACGTCTCGTGGGGCCATAACAACCGCTCAGCTCTGATGCGCGTGCCACTGTACAAGCCGGGCAAAGGTCAAGCAGCGCGGCTGGAATACCGGGGCATCGACTCCGCAGCAAACCCCTACCTCGCGTACGCTGTGTTGCTCGGAGCCGGCCTCAAAGGCATCGAGGAAGGCTATGAACTTCCTCCGGCAGCAGTGGAGGATATCAGTGCGCTGACCAGTGCTGAACGTCGCCTGATGGGTCACGATCCACTCCCTTCCAGCCTTCACGATGCCGTGCGTCAAATGGAAGAATCTGAGTTCATGCCCGAGATTTTGGGCGAGCAGGTGTTTGAAAACTTCCTCCGTAATAAGCGCGCCGAGTGGCAGGAATACCGCCTTCAAGTCACCCCTTATGAAATTAACCGTTACCTAGGGGTGCTCTAAACCACTGCCATGAGTTCCCTGACCCGCACCCTGATATCCCGTGGATTCTCTGACCTTGAAACGTGTGAACGGTTCCTGAGTTTTAGCGAACTTGCAGACCTTGACCAAGCCGAGTTGCTCGATGCGTTGGCGATTGCTGACAACCCGGATATGGCCCTGCGATCGTTGGTCCGGCTACTGAGCGCGGTGCCAGCCAGCCGGGCGCTACTGCAGGTACTGGATCCAACTACGGGTGCTCAGGTCTCCAATGAGCAACTGTTCAGGCTGCTGGGTGCTTCCGAGGCGTTGGTGGAATTCTTGATGCGTCATCCGGAGCATCTGGAGGTGGTGGATCCGGCGACGGCGGCGTCTCATCACGTTACCTACGGGGTGGAGGAACTCCGGACCTCGCTGTTGCGCGCGGTGGGCGCGGACCCGGAATCGGACCGTCCCGTTGCGCAGGTGATGGGCACCGAGGCGCGGATAGCACTGCGCACTCAATATCGCCGGCACCTCTGTGAGCTGGCGTTGCGGGATCTCGCCGCGCCGTCAGCCACGGCGGTGATGCCCCAGATTGGCGCTGAGCTTGCAGATTTGGCCGGTGCTGCCCTCGAGGCAGCCCTCGCGGTGGCCCGGTGTGAAGTGGCCGTAAGTATGGGCGCGGAGAAAGTTGCCTCGTTGCGCCTGGCTGTGTTGGGGATGGGCAAGTGTGGAGCCCGGGAGCTGAACTATATTTCCGACGTCGACGTCATGTACGTGGTGGCCCTAGACCAGGACCTAGACCCAGACCAGGAGCCTGCGCCTCAGGACCCGTCCGACGCCGGTGACGGTACGGAGCGCGCCTCCTCACATCCCGTATCTCCGAGGCCTGCCGTCATGATGGATGAGGGTGAGGCGGTGCGCGTGGGCAATGCCTTGGCTGGAGCCATCTCCCGCACCATTTATGCCCCCGAGCGGGAGCCCGGTTTGTGGGAGGTCGATGCTAATCTGCGCCCTGAAGGTAAAGACGGTCAGCTGGTGCGCACCCTCGATTCTTACCTGGCCTACTATCAGCGCTGGGCGCAAAGCTGGGAGTTTCAGGCACTGCTGAAGGCCCGCGCCATTGCCGGGGACAGAGCGCTGGGCGAGGACTTTGAGAGGGCCGTTGAGCCTCTGATTTGGAACTCCTCAGAACGTGATGGCTTTGTGGAGTCCGTGCAGGCTATGCGCCGGCGGGTAACAGCAAATATCCCTGACGCTGATGCCGACCGCCAGATCAAACTGGGAAAGGGCGGCCTGCGCGATGTTGAATTTACTGTGCAGCTGTTGCAGTTGGTCCATGGGAAAAGTGACACCACGATCCGATTGCGCGCCACCACCGATGCCATTGAGGCGCTGACTTTGGCCGGCTATATGGGCCGGACCGATGCCGCGGTTCTCTTGAGCCACTACACCTATTTGCGCGTGCTCGAGCACCGTATCCAGCTGGTGCAGATGCGTCGCACGCACAGCATGCCGACTGCGCCGGAGCAGTTGCGTGCTCTCGCACGGGCTTTGGAAGGACCCATGAGTATGAAGCGCCCCAGCGCCGATTCGCTGGAGGCTGACTGGAGCAAGGTCAAGCGATCCGTACGGTCCTTGCACGAGCAAATTTTCTACCGCCCCATCCTGGCCACGGCTGCAAATCTCAGCGCGGCGGATGCCGCACTGACTTCTGACGCAGCCCGGGCACGTTTGGCCGCCCTCGGTTACCGGGATACGGCTGGAGCCGTGCGCCATATCGAAGCCCTCACCGCAGGCGTCAGCCGGCGTGCTGCACTGCAGCGTCAGCTACTGCCTGTCCTGCTCGGCTGGCTGGCTGATGGTGTAGACCCCGACGCCGGACTCCTCGCTTTCCGCCGCGTCAGTGACGCTCTGGGTACCTCCCACTGGTACTTGGGGATGTTGCGTGACCACCAGGCGGCAGCTGAACGCCTGTGCCATCTGCTCTCCAGTTCACGTCTGGTCAGTGACTTACTGGAAGTTTCCCCGGAAGCAACAGCCTGGCTGGGTAACTCTCGGGAATTGGTACCGGTGAGCTTTGAAGCGCAGTGGACGGAAATTCGCTCAAAATTAGCTCGCCATAGTGACACTGGTGAAGCGATTCGCTTGCTGCGTCTGCTGCGGCAACGCGAGATTCTACGTATTGGCATTGCTGACAGCTCAGGCCTGCTGGAGCAAGACCAAGTATCGGCGGCCCTCAGCGACGCTGATCGAGCAGCGGTCTTGGGCGCATTGATGATTGCTGAAAAAGCCGTCTACGCTGACTCCGAGCCGCTCACCAACGTGCTTGTGGTGGCCATGGGGCGCCAAGGCGGGGCCGAAATTGGGTACGGTTCCGATGCTGACGTACTCTTTGTGCACCAGCCGGTACCAGGGCTGGCCGAGGAATTCGTTGACGCTGCCAACCAGCAAGCCAAAGCCATTGTGCAAAAACTGACGTCTCTGCTGACCGCACCGGTCCGCCCAGCCATCCAGGCCGAACGCGTCCTCAGTATTGATGCCGACTTGCGCCCTGAAGGCCGAAACGGTCCTCTGGTCCGTTCCTTGGATGCCTACGCTGAGTACTACGGCCGCTGGTCCTCGGCATGGGAGGCGCAGGCGCTGCTGCGAGCACGTCCCATGGCCGGTTCTGACACGCTTGCCGAAGAATTCGTGGCTATGGCAGATCCAATTCGGTACCCGCTCCGGCTCTCCGACGAAGATCAGCGTGAGATCAAACGGATCAAGGCGCGCATGGAAGGCGAACGGCTGCCCCGCGGCGCCGACCCCGCCCGGCACGTGAAGCTCGGTCGTGGTGGACTGAGCGACGTCGAATGGCTGGTGCAGTTTTGGCAGCTCGAACACGCCCATGCGCATGAGTCGTTGCGGACAACTCAAACTCTGCCAGCGCTGGAGGCGGCACGCGTCTTAGGAATCGTCGAGGATGAGGATGCGGCCGTGTTGGAGGCAGCGTGGAGGCTTGCTGGAAAGATTCGCAATGCCAACGTCATGTGGACAGGCAAAAATTCTGATCTGCTGCCTTCTGCCCGCCATGACTTGGAAGCCGTTGCCAGATGGTGCGGCTATGAGCCCGGCCAGGCAGCCGCCTTCGAGGAAGACTATCTTGGCCTGACGCGCAGGGCCCGCGCCGTGTTTGAACGCCTGTATTACGGCTAGGCTAAGCCACCTGGGAGCCGCGTGTGAGCTGTACGTGAGCCGCACTTGAGCTGCGCGTGGTGGACATGATTTGGCCACTTCGGGCTGGAACTGAAACTCAATCGTGATCGATCTCGCATCCTCGGACTAAACGCTGTACCGTCGAGAGGTACTTCAAACGCCCCGCGAGGGGCGCGACACCGTTGTGAGGGAAAATCTATGCTCAGGCTTCCACCCCTACGGCGGCGCAGTGGCGGCAAATTTGCCGCCCTCGCTGCCCTTTTTACTGTTATGTTCATGTTGTTCGGGATCGGTGGCGCCTCAGCGTTGAGCGTGCCAGCCCCGGCTTCAGTGAACTCCGTAGTCCAGCCCGCCGACGTTAAAGGCAAGACGTTCGCTATTGCTACCGACACCACCTTTGCCCCGTTTGAGTTCCGCGATGGCAGCGGCAACCTGGTGGGCATTGACATGGACTTGATCAACGCCATTGCCAAGAATCAGGGCTTCGAAGTAGACATCAAGTCACTGGGCTTTGATGCGGCGCTGCAGGCACTGCAGTCCAACCAGGTGGCGGGCGTTATTGCCGGTATGTCCATCACGGATGAACGCAAGAACATCTTCGACTTCTCAGATCCCTATTTTGACTCCGGCGTTCAAATGGCCGTGGCTAAAAATGATGATGAAATCAAGACTTACGCCGAGCTCAAGGGCAAGACCGTCACCGCCAAGCGCGGCAGTGAAGGCGAAACCTTCGCCAACTCCATCAAGGACGAATTCGGCTTCACAGTCAAGGCGCTGGCTGATTCAGCGACCATGTACGACGACGTCAAAGCCGGCAACTCGGTTGCTGTTTTTGACGACTACCCCGTGCTGGCCTACGGCGTCAGTCAGAACAACGGCCTGAAAATTGTCACCGATAAAGAACAGGGCAGCTCCTACGGCTTTGCCGTCAACAAGGGTCAGAACGCTGAGCTGCTGGCAGCCTTTGACACCGGCCTAGCCGAGCTGAAGGCCAATGGTGAGTACGACGCCATCTTGGACAAGTACCTAGCCAAGACCGAAGCAGTAGAGCAGGGAAGCTTCTTCCAGCTCGTTGCCGATAGCTTCCCTGCACTGATGAAGGGCCTCTGGCTGACCATGGTCGCCACAGTCCTCTCACTGGTGATCGCCCTCGTTCTGGGTATTGTGTTCGGTTTCTTCAAGGTCGCCGAAAACAAGGTATTGCGCGCCATTGCCAGCACCTATGTAGCCATCTTCCGTGGCACGCCGCTGCTGGTTCAGGCATTCTTCTTCTACTTTGGTCTGCCGCAGATGACAGGGCAGCCCCTCGATGTCCTCACAGCCGGTGTGATCACCTTGAGCCTTAACGCTGGTGCCTACATGACGGAGATTGTCCGTGGCGGCATTCAGTCCGTGGACACAGGCCAGCTTGAAGCCAGCCGCAGCCTGGGCCTGAGCTACGTCACCTCCATGCGCCGCGTAGTGGTACCGCAAGCGGTGAAGATCATGACGCCGTCGTTCATCAACCAGTTCGTCATCACCTTGAAGGACACCTCCTTGCTGGCCGTTATTGGCTTCGCGGAACTGACCTACCAGGGCCAGCAGATCTACGCATCCAACTTCCGTACGGGCGAAACACTGTTGATCGTGGCGGCGTTGTACTTCATCGTGATCTCCATCTTGACCCAGCTTTCCAACGTCCTTGACAGGAAGTTCAACAAATGAGCGAAACCAGTGCAAAAGTGAAAAAAGCGAAAATCAGTGTCCGCGAGCTGAAGAAGACCTTCGGTTCCAATGAGGTCCTCAAGGGTCTTGACGTGGACGTTGCCGAGGGCGAAGTTGTGTGTGTCATTGGGCCCTCGGGCTCGGGAAAGTCCACGTTCCTGCGCTGCCTGAACAAGCTTGAGGACATCACCGCCGGAACGGTCACCGTCAACGGCTTTGACCTCACCGACCCCAAGGTAGATCTGAACGCCGTCCGCCAGAACATTGGCATGGTGTTCCAGCACTTCAACTTGTTCCCGCACATGACGGTGCTTCAGAACATCATGTTGGCTCCGGTCGAGCTGAAGAAGCTGGACAAGGCTGGCGCCCGCGCTAAGGGTATGGAACTGCTCAAGCGCGTGGGCCTGGAGGAAAAGGCTGATGCCCGTCCGGCGTCGCTCTCAGGAGGTCAGAAGCAGCGGGTGGCGATTGCTCGCGCGCTGGCCATGAACCCCGGCATCATGCTCTTTGACGAAGCCACCAGCGCCCTTGACCCGGAGATGGTGGGCGAGGTGTTGCAGGTGATCCGCGACCTCGCCGCCGAGGGCATGACCATGGTTGTGGTCACGCACGAGATGGGCTTCGCCCGTGAGGTCGCAGACCGCGTGATCTTCATGGACGCCGGCTACATCTGCGAAGAGGGCACCCCGGAGTCCATCTTCACCAATGCGCAGCAGCCGCGACTACAGGAGTTCCTGGCCAAGGTACTGTAGCTTTTATCAGTGTGAAGGGCGGCGGCTATTAAGCTGCCGCCCTTTTTCCTTGGCAGAATCTTTTTTGACGAAGTACGACGGCGGGACGACAGTTGGGAGCGCGGGTGGAGGATATGCAGGGGATCCTGGATGAGATTGTTGAGCATGTGACGCCCTTGAGCGCCCAGGGCTCAGTAGCCGGATACATTCCTAGCTTGGGGGAGGTCAATCCGCGGCAGTTCGGTATCTGCGTGGCCATGGCTGATGGCGAAGTGTATGGCTCGGGGGACTGGCAGACGTCTTTTTCCATCCAGAGTATTTCGAAGGTTTTCTCGCTGGCTTTGGTCATGTCCTATGATTACGACTCAATCTGGAAACGGGTTTTTCGGGAACCGTCTGGAACACCGTTCAATTCCATGATTCAGTTGGAGGCTGACGGCGGCATTCCTCGAAATCCTTTCATCAACGCCGGTGCACTGGTGGTCACGGACCGGTTGCTGACACTGACCGGTGATGCGGCCGCCTCGATTCGTGGACTGCTGCGTCTGGAGTCCGGTAATCCCACGATTGACATTGACGCGGTGGTGGCCAATTCAGAGGCTGATCACGGTCATCGAAATGCTTCCATGGCGCACCTTTTGGCTAGCTATGGCAACCTTGAGAATCCCGTTGATGAGGTACTGGAGAGCTACTTCAAGCAGTGTGCCTTGGCGATGACGTGCGAAGACCTGGCCAAGGCCTCGCTCTTTTTGGCTCGGCACGGAGTTGCAGCCGGTGGCTCGCCTTTCCTGAGTCCTAATCAGAGTAAGCGCGTCAATGCGGTAATGCTCACCTGCGGCACCTACGATGCGGCCGGAGAATTTGCCTACAGGGTGGGTCTGCCGGGTAAGAGCGGAGTCGGTGGCGGGATCGTGGCCATTGTGCCGGGACGGTGTTCGATCTCGGTATGGGGGCCAGCTCTGGGCCCCAACGGTAACTCTGTGGCCGGTATCGCTGCGCTTGATAAATTCACTGCTAGGACTGGCTGGTCCATCTTCTAAAGTAAACACAAGAAGACTCCGTACTCAGGTAACTCTCAGATTAAGTTCGTAACGTGAAAAGTGTAACCCGTTGGATTCATATTGAAGGAGGTCCTCATGGGACTCGGAGATAAGATCAGCAACAAGGCACAGGAAATGACCGGCAAGGCCAAAGAAAGCCTTGGTGATGCCACGAACAATGAGAAGCTTCAGTCAGAGGGCGCAGCCGATCAGGCCGCAGCTAAGGCAAAGCAGGCCGGAGAGCACGTCAAGGACGCCGGCAAAGACGTCTTTGGTAAGTAGCTCGGGTCACCGTTAGACAGAGCGACAGGAAGGGCCGGAACATTAGATGTTCCGGCCCTCCCTATTTAATAATCGTGCGGCCTAGCAACCGTAGTAGAGCTCGAACTCATACGGGTTCGGGCGCAGCGAGAGCGGCTTAATTTCATACTCGCGCTTGTAATCGATCCAGGTGTCGATCAGGTCCTGGGTGAAGACGCCACCGGCCTGCAGGAACTCGTTGTCGTTTTCCAAAGCAATCAGGGCCGCTTCGAGGGACTCCGGTGCCTTGGGGATATCCTTGGCTTCTTCCGGAGGCAGCTCGTACAGGTCCTTGTCGATCGGAGCCGGGGGTTCGATCCGGTTCTTGATTCCGTCAAGGCCAGCCATCAGCTGAGCTGAGAAGGCCAGGTACGGGTTGGACGACGGGTCCGGTGCACGGAACTCGAGACGCTTGGCCTTCGGGTTGCTACCAGTGATCGGGATACGGATACCGGCAGAGCGGTTGCCCTGTGAGTAAACCATGTTGACAGGGGCTTCAAAGCCCTTGACCAGACGGCGGTAAGAGTTCACGGTCGGGTTCGTGAAGGCAAGGACGGCGTCGGCGTGCTTGAGGAGGCCGCCGATGTACCAGCGAGCCATGTCAGAGAGTCCTGCGTAGCCCTTCTCGTCGTAGAACAAGGGAGTTCCGCCGTTCCACAATGACTGGTGGCAGTGCATGCCTGAACCATTGTCGCCGAAAACGGGCTTAGGCATGAACGTCACTGACTTGCCCCAGGCCCAAGCGGTGTTTTTGATGACGTACTTGAATTTCTGCAGATCATCGGCCGCGTGTGTGAGCGTGTTGAACTTGTAGTTGATTTCAGCCTGGCCGGCTGCACCAACTTCGTGGTGAGCTCGCTCAACTTCAAGGCCTGCGGCATCCATCTCAAGACTCATTGCATCGCGCAGGTCAGCCTGGTGATCAATCGGGGCCACTGGGAAGTAGCCGCCCTTCTGAGGGGTCTTGTAACCGAGGTTGCCGCCCTCTTCCTTGCGGCCGGTGTTCCAGTAGGCCTCTTCGGAATCGATTTTATAGAAGGAGCCCTGAGGTGAAGACTCGTACTGAATGTTGTCGAAGACAAAGAACTCAGCTTCGGCACCAAAGAAAGCGGTGTCGGCAATACCGGTGGATGCTAAGTAGGCCTCAGCCTTTTCGGCCACGCCGCGTGGATCGCGGTGGTAAGGATCTCCAGTGCGCGGGTTGACGATGGAGAAGTTCAATGCAAGCGTCTTTTCCTTGCGGAACGTGTCAACGAATGCCGTTTTGGGATCTGGGATCAGCTGCATGTCCGATTCGGCAATGCCTTGGAACCCGCGGATGGAGGAGCCATCGAACAGCTGGCCGTTGACGAAAAAGTCAAGGTCGACGGTTTTGGCTGGAACATTGAAGTGCTGCTGGACTCCGGGTAGGTCTGTGAATCGGATATCGACGAACTTTATGTCTTCATCTTTGATGAACTGGAGTACTTCTTCGGCGTTCTTGAACATCTACGCTCCTTGGCGCTGGGGATTTTGGCCGGCTTGGTGCGGCCATGGTGCATGTCTAACTGGCATAAGCCTAGAATGGCGCCATTACTCAACAGTGTCAGAAATGTTTCCGGCATGTTACAACCCCTCCGGTCGAGCCCGATGCCCGGCTTTTTCCCGGCAACGGTAGGCTGGAGAGGTGGTAGATCGTAAAGACATAGGTTCTTGGCTCAGTGGGCCGGACACTTCTAATATATCCAAATTTCCGGGCGAGCGTTTGGGACAACCCGAATCTGGCCCTGGATCCATGGCCCGAGCAGGACGACGCATACTTGCCATTTGCATCGACTGGGGCTTGTCGTACCTCATCGCAGCTGCCTTCTTTGGCGGTAATCCTAACGCCATTTTGGCCATTTTTGCGATCGAGCAAATGCTTCTGGTTGGCATGCTCGGATACAGTGTGGGTCACCGAATCATGGGCATTGAGGTGGTTCAGCTCAACGGCAGGCAGCCAACGTTGCTTCACGGCGTGATTCGCGCGGTCCTGGTGTGTTTGGTGTTTCCCGTGATCATCGTCGACGCAGATCATCGCGGCCTCCACGACCGGGCAATCAAGTCAATCCTGATTCGCCGCTAGCCGGGCGTGTCTCCGCGCACTGATACTTGACCTTTCATGGCATGGCTGTGTCCACTCGTGAGGCCCTGATGCGTTGACCCGTGAGGTCAACGGTGATGGTGACAGGCGGGGCAGCAGACACAAAGGGCCCGGTGGGAGTTGATCCCACCGGGCCCTTTCTTGCTCTAACTTCTAGCTCACAGCTGTAGTGACTACCGTCCGCGAGAGGCCTTACGGTCCGGACGGGCTTTGTAGGGATCGATGCCCTTGGGGATAGGAAGCTTATTACCCATCGAGGTGATGCGCTTGTTGACGGCGCTCACCTCGACTTTGGTCAGTTCCTTCTTGAGCTTGCCCATCTTCTTGGTGATCTGAGCAATGGGGACCTGGCCTTCGCCGCGTCCGCTCTCAAGCACGGTGATGGTGACGTTGGGCAGGATGCGGCTCAACCGGCGTCGTTCTGCATCTACCAGTCCTTTGACCCGGTTTGAAGGGCCTTCGGTGACCAGTACGATGCCGGGCTTGCCAATGGCGCGGAAAACTACATCCTGGGTGCGCGGGTTTACCGATGCGGGCTGCTCATCAAAGATCCAGCCCTTCTTCAGCGAGCTCAGTGCAGCACCGGCAGCACCAGCTTTACCCTCGATCTGCGAGTAAGCAGCGCGCTCGGCGCGCCGTGACATGATCAGCAACGCACACAGCAATCCCAAGGGAATACCGATCAGCAAACCAGTGATCCAGTTATCCAACAAGAAGCCGATGCCAAAGGCAATGGCGATGGGCAGCAAGAAGGCGCCGATCATCAACCATGTGACCATCGGATCATGCTTGCGGGTCATCTTGAAGATGTCCACCATTTGCTTGATGCGGCTGGGCTTCTTGGTCTTCTTCGGCTTATCAGCCTTGGGCTTGCGCGAGAAGAGAGAACGCTTGGTGTCGTCAGTGTTACTGGATGCGGAGTCAGTTTTGGCCATAGTAATTCAATTCTAGCGGGTTTGACGGGAATTATTGTGCGGCGAGTAGCGAGGCTGCTTCTTGGCGGGTGTGGCCGGAATCTTCAATGCCCTCAGCGATGTGGGCGAGGTGTTCGGGGATGTCCAAACCCTTCTTCCGCATCGCTGTGGCCCAGAGGCGTCCGGCACGGTAGGAAGAACGCACCAACGGCCCGGACATGACACCCAAGAAACCGATTTCTTCTGCCTCTTGAGAGAGCTCCATGAACTCCTGCGGCTTGACCCAGCGATCCACCGGAAGGTGCCGCTCGGAAGGACGCAGGTACTGGGTGATAGTGATCAAATCCGTCCCAGCATCATGAAGATCCTGCAACGCAACAGAGATTTCCTCACGCGTCTCACCCATACCCAAAATCAGGTTGGACTTAGTAACCATGCCCTGATCCCGGCCCTGGGTGATGACGTCCAAGGAACGCTCGTACCGGAACGCGGGACGGATACGCTTGAAGATCCGCGGCACCGTCTCCACATTGTGCGCAAAAACTTCCGGCTTCGATTCACAAATCGCCGTAATATGCTCGGGCTTACCGGAGAAATCAGGGATCAACAGCTCCACACCCGTGTTCGGGTTCAGCTCATGAATCTTACGGACCGTCTCAGCGTAGAGCCACACACCCTCATCAGCTAAGTCATCACGGGCAACACCAGTCACCGTGGCGTAGCGCAGATTCATCTGCACCACAGACTTAGCAACCTTCGTGGGCTCAAACATGTCAATCGGAGACGGCTTACCCGTATCGATCTGGCAAAAATCACAACGCCTCGTGCACTCGGAACCACCAATAAGGAACGTCGCCTCACGGTCTTCCCAGCACTCAAAAATGTTCGGGCACCCAGCCTCTTCACACACCGTGTGCAGGCCCTGACCCTTGACCAGGTTCTTCATCGCAATGAACTCCGGACCCATCTCAACCTTGGTCTTCATCCACTCCGGCTTACGCTCAACCGGAACCGCAGCATTACGCAGCTCAACACGCAACAACTTACGTCCCTCAGGTGCCAACGTCACGGCAATGCTCCTTCTGGCCGCGCCGGATCAACGGCCTCGGCGGTTGTGTCCCCGTGGGGCTGAAGATCGGTGATCAGGGGTGCTAAGAATTTGTCTGTGGCCACTTGAACGTGGGTAAGCAAATCCTGCGGGGTGATGTCTTTGCCAGTTTCCGCTGCCATCGTGGTGGTGCCTGCGTCTTGAATACCGCAGGCGATGATTTGGTTGTACGGTGCCAGACTGTTGTCGGCGTTGATAGCAATTCCATGCATCGTGACGCCGTCGTGGACGCGGATACCAATCGCGGCGATTTTCCGTGTGGGCCCCTTGTCATCGGCGAGAAGCCAGATGCCAGCGCGGCCCTCAACACGGACGCCGTCGATCTTGAAATGAGCCAACACCTCGATGATGATGTCTTCGAGGGCATGGACGTACGCCCGGATGCTGCGGGCATCGGCCAGGCGAACGATCGGGTACATCACGAGCTGGCCGGGTCCGTGCCAGGTGAGCTTGCCGCCGCGATCCACATTGATCACGGGTGTGCCATCGAAGGGCCGCTCATGCTCCTCGGTCCGTTTGCCGGCTGTATACACCGGCGCGTGTTCCAAGAGCAGCACCGTATTAGGTGCAGTGCCAGCAACGACGTTGTCGTGGACGCTACGCTGCAGATCCCAGGCACTGGCGTAGTCAATGAAATTCGGGGCTAATCCAACTTCGGTGAACTCAACAGTCATAGAGGTCACTTTAGAGGACTATGCATATTCGCCTAAATCGGAATTCGTCATGACGTGGGGCCTGTGGATAACTTCAAGCAGGAAATCTCAAAGCGGACTACTACTTATACATGGACACCATTACCAAATCTGCCAAGCTACTGCACCCGGACCGGCCTCCGCGCATCGCTGGCTATGATCCCGTGCGCTGTTTGGGTGGGGGAGCTCAGGGTCAGGTGTGGCTCATGTCCCCGCATGACGGTTCAGCTTCCGTGGCGGCCAAGTTCCTTTCGACGGAACCAACTCCTGTGCAAGGAGCTCACGCCAGCTCGCTCACGCGTCACAATGAGAGCCAAATCACGCAGGAGTGGCGGTTGCTGGCACAGTTCAGGCACGACCACCTCATTCCCGTGCACCGGCTTGTGGCCGATACCAGCGGCGCGCTGGTCTTGATCATGGAGTTCGCGGCCGGTGGTTCCTTGAGCCAAATTGTGCGAGCACGCGGCCCGTTGTCAGTGGGGGAGTCGGTGACCGTCCTGACCCCGATGGGAGAAGTGTTGGCGTTTCTGCATGGTCGCGGAGCCAACCACGGTGATGTTTCCAGCAGCAACGTCCTGCTCAGTGCCACCGGTAAGCCCTACCTCGCGGACTTTGGCTTTAGCCGAGTGCTGGGTCAGTCGGCGGGGCAGTCGGTGGGGACGCCCGGATACTTTTGTCCCTCAGATGGGCAGCGGAATGAAGCGTCGGATGTCTATGGGCTAGCTGCTGTTGGTTGGTTTGCTTTAACAGGCCGGACGCCCCCGGCAACAAGGGACCGTCCTCCGTTGTCCAGTCTGGTTCAATCGGTTCCCAGCGAGCTAGTGGCGGCACTTGAAGCGGGGTTGCAGGAGGACCCTGTGCGACGTCCAACGGCCGCCGCTTTTGCCCAAGCGGTGTATCGAAGTGCCCGGGCCGAATCGGTGATATTGGCCCATGCTGTGCACCCGAGCGTCCTTCCTGAATTGCCCACCCGGCGCGTTGCCAAGGCAAAAGACAAAAGGCGCAACGGGGCGCGTCATGGGAGATGGCTCAAAGTGCTACAGCGACGCGGAGCCAGTCTTGCGGATGGCGCACCGATGAAGGATGCAACCTGGTTTTCTCGCCGGAGGAAAATCAAGAGCCTGGCTCCCCTATGGGGAAATGGGGATGCGCCTCTCCGAACGGACGGCATCAGCGGTGGAGAAGTTAGCAGGACTGGACGAAGAGCTGCGCCTCACCGGGAACCGGGAGTGCCCAGTGCCGCAGGTGGGATCCAAGGCGGGAATGGTGGCCGAGTTAGCAGCGGGGTTCGGGGCCAGGTCAGGGGCCAGATCAGGGGCCGCGCTGTGGCACTAGTACTGGTAGTACTTTTGGGGATGGGTGCGTCAGTAGTAGGGATCGTGGTGATGAGTGGCGCCTGGCCCACGCCTACCTCTTACGGGGATAGAGGGCTGAACTACGGAGCGTCATCGACGGTTCCGGCATTGGCTATTCCGCAACCGGAGATAGATGCCGTGTCGCTGCCCTGGGCTGCAGCCCTTCCCCCGGAGGTCCAAGAAGGTTTGCTGGCGCCAGAACCGGAGGTGGCCTTGCGGTCACTGGCTTGGGCCAGATCCTTTGCGCTATCCCACGCAGATCAGAACTTGCTGCGCCACATCAATGGGGAGTATTCGCCGGCCTTGGCCGCAGACACCGCCATAGTGGCTGCCTTGACCGCCTCCGGCCACGGATTGACAGGGTTGGAGTTCACGGTAGAAAAGGCCCGCATTAGCGCGAGCCCACCACCTGTAGCTGGCGGCGATGTGGACGGCAGCAGCTCTGCCATCGTGCAGGCAACCATCCTCACCAGTAGCTTTGCGGAACAGGACGCAGATGGGGCACTAGTGCACAACTATCCCTCGGAGCAACGTCAAGACCTGAAGATTCTCCTCACAAAGGTTGACTTACGGTGGCAGATTCAAGAAGTGCTTCACGCCGCACCGATGACGAAGGGGGCCGCCAGCGGACAATAATTGGGTGGGCTGGCAACGTTCGGCAGCACGGAAGCGCAGCAGTACGTCACGGCCCCAAGCCGCCCAGCGCAAGTGTGGGCGGCAACCGCTCTCGCAGTTGCCGCCCACACTTATTCCTCCAGGTTCCGAAGGTTTCTAGGCCTCTAGTGTTGCCTCGAGAGTGATCTCGACACCGGCCAGAGCCGCTGATACGGGGCAGCCAGCCTTGGCTCCATTGGCAAAGGTGTCGAACTGCTCCTGGGTGATGCCCGGGATCTTCGTTGCAAGCGTCAGGTGGCTACCGGTGATGCCGGTGCCGGGGACGAACGTGACGGCGGCGCTGGTGTTGACGTAGTCAGCGGCGAAACCGGCGCCAGCAAGCTCGTGAGAGAAGGCCATGGCGAAGCACGACGAGTGTGCGGCAGCGATGAGCTCCTCGGGGCTGGTTTTGCCTTCGGATGCTTCGGTGCGTGCCCTCCACGTGATATCAAAGCTGCCCAGTTCTGAGCTGTCCAAGGTGACTTGACCCTTACCAGTAGGAAGGTCTCCGACCCAGCCTGCATGGGCGTTACGTGTTGCTGCCATGTTAACTCCTTGAGGTGTAGAAAAAACAGCGGGACCAGATGGATTCATCTGGACATCCACCTCCACCCTATTGCCTTAAATGCCCCACGGCGCCCTTCAGGGTGAGAACAGTTGAGAAACTGCGCTCACGGCGAAAAGCGCCGTGAATAAGAGCAAAGACTAGATCCAGAAAACAGCGACGGCGACGTTGATAAACGCCATGCCACCCACTGCGTGAGCCAGTCCCTTGGAGACATCCTGGTTGTTCTTGACCTTGCGGCGGCCAATGAAAGCAGCAACGGCAATAACCAAGGCGATGACCAGCTTAACGCCAATCTTCATATGGTTGACGTCGCCATCGCCCATCTCAGCCAAACCAACCAGCAACAAACCGGTGATGAGCTGAGTCAACGCACCGATCCACTGCCACTGGCTAACGGTAGGGGTCTTGAAAGCGGCGAGCCAGCCGCCAACAATCGCGGCGGCACCAAGAATATGCAAGAACACAAGAAATAAATGTAAAAAGTCCATAGTTTCAGCTTAAACAATTTACTGACACAGTGTCTATCAAGGACTGCCTAAGATGACCAACATGACGAATGGAGCCCCAGACACAGGACATAAAACGTTGTAGGAGTAGGAGTAGGAGTAGGAGTAGGAGAAGGAAAATGAGAACGGCGGCCGGCGACTTGAATCAACCAAGCCGCCGACCGCCGTCGAACATTCATGCAAGGGACGTTTTACAGGCCCAGATCAGCCTCAAATGCGCCCTCTTCAAGGCGAGACTTCAAGGTCTGCAGGAAGCGACCGGCATCTGCGCCATCCACCAAGCGGTGATCATACGTCAGGCACAGGTACATCATGTGACGGATGGCGATGGAGTCATCACCATCAGCGTCAGCAACAACCACTGCGCGCTTGACGATCGCGCCGGTGCCGAGGATGGCAACGTTGGGCTGGTTGATGATGGGGGTGTCGAACAGGGCGCCAACGGAACCGATGTTCGTGATGGAGAACGTGCCACCGGAGAGCTCATCCGGACCGATCTTGCCGCTGCGGGTGCGTGAGGCAACATCGGCGATCTTGCCGGCCAGGCCAGCAAGGTTCAAGTCTCCTGCGTTGGAGATGACAGGAACCAGCAGGCCCTTGTCCGTGTCCACAGCAATCGCGAGGTGCTCGGCGTTGTGGTAGGTGATCTGCTGAGTTTCCTCGTTGTATTCACCGTTGACCGAGGGGTGCACCTTGAGCGCTTCGGTGACTGCCTTAGCAATGAAGGGCAAGTACGTCAGCTTGGTGCCGTTGGTGGCCTGGAACTGGTTCTTGGCCTTGGTGCGCAGCTTCACGATGCGCGTCATGTCGATCTCGTGCACCTGCGTGAGCTGCGTGGAAGCTTCCAGCGACTCGCGCATGCGGCGGGCGATAACTTGGCGGATGCGAGGAGCCTTGACCGTGGTGCCGCGCAATGAAGACGGTACGACGGCGGGAGCAGCCTTGGCAGCGGGGGCTGCGGATGCGCTCGGGGCTGGGGCAGCAGCGGCCTTGGCGGCTTCTGCGGCAGCAACAACATCTTCCTTGCGGATGCGTCCGCCAACACCGGAGCCGGTGACGGTAGCGATGTCAACGTTGTGCGTCTTGGCCAGCTTACGAACCAAGGGAGTCACATAATTGGACTCTGATCCCGATGCAGCAGCTGCGGGAGCGGCCGGAGCAGCAGCGGGAGCTGCGGGTGCAGCGGACGGAGCTGCAGGTGCAGCAGCAGGAGCCGGAGCTGCAGCCGGTGCTGCAGCGGGAGCTTCGGCAACAGGTGCCGGGGCAGCGGCCGGGGCTGCCGGAGCGGCTGCACCAGCGGCACCAATCAACGCCAGTACGCCGCCAACTTCAGCTGTCTCGTCCTCGGGGACGCGGATTTCCAACAAGACGCCTGCCACGGGGGAGGGGATCTCGGTGTCAACCTTGTCGGTGGAAACTTCCAGCAACGGCTCGTCGATCTCGATGGAGTCACCAACAGCCTTGAGCCAGCGGGTAACGGTACCTTCGGTGACCGACTCGCCCAGGGCGGGTAGCACCAGTTCGTGGGAATCTCCTGCCGGAGCGGCTGCTTCAGCCGGTGCTGCTGCGGGAGCTGCAGGAGCAGCTGCGGGTTCGGCCGGAGCCTCAGCAGGTACTTCGTCGGCGGCGGGTGCTTCGGTACTGGCGGATTCGCCGGTGCCGATACGGGCCAACGTAGCGCCAACTTCAGCGGTCTCGTCCTCAGGTACGAGGATTTCTTCCAGAATGCCAGCGAAGGGCGACGGGATCTCGGTGTCAACCTTGTCGGTGGAAACTTCCAGTAAGGGCTCGTCTACTTCGACGCGGTCCCCAACCTGCTTGAGCCATCGTGTGACGGTTCCTTCGGTGACGCTTTCACCCAAGGCGGGCAAGTTCACGGATTCAGACATTTCGTCCCCGTTCTCCTTCTAATGCGCTGCATTTGTCTGGGCCTGCACGGTGATGCATGGCCCTGAAATTCTTAGAAATAGGTCGTGTTTGTAGCTTAGTGCACCCGGCGTGAGCGCCGGGTGCACTATTTTTTGCTAGCCGTGGAGCGGGCGTCCGGCCAAGGCCATTGCCGCTTCTCCCAAAGCTTCATTCTGTGTGGGGTGTGCGTGCATCAGAGCAGCAACATCCTCAGGGTATGCTTCCCAGTTCACAATGAGCTGGGCTTCACCGATCTGCTCGCCAATGTGGCTGCCGATCATGTGAACACCCACCACGGGGCCATCCTTTTCGCGGACGAACTTGATGATGCCGCCGGTGCCCAAGATGGCGCTCTTGCCGTTTCCGGCCAAGTTGTACTCGATGGTCTCGACGTTCTCGCCACCAAATTTTTCCTTGGCCTGCTTCTCGTTCAAACCAACCGAAGCGATCTCCGGGTCACAGTAGGTGACCTTGGGGATGTTAATGTCTTCGACGATGACCGGGTTCATGCCCGCGATTTCTTCAGCAACAAAAACGCCTTGCTGGAAGCCGCGGTGGGCAAGCTGGATACCGGGGACAATGTCGCCCACAGCGTAGATGTTGCCAACGCCGGTATGCAGACGCTCGTTGGTGATGACGAAGCCGCGGTCGATCGTGACTCCGGCTTCCTCAAAGCCCATGCCAGCGGTGGACGGGCCACGGCCAACAGCAACGAGCATCAGATCGGCTTCGAACGTCTTGCCATCAACCAAGGTGGCCTTGACGCCGTTGTTGGTCTGCTCGACGCCCTGGAAGAACGTACCGGTGTTGAACTTGATGCCGCGCTTGCGGAAGGTACGCTCCAGCACCTTGATGATGGCTGCATCTTCGTTGGGGACCAGTGAGGCCATACCTTCGATGATGGTGACCTCAACGCCGAAGGACTTCCAGACGGAAGCAAATTCAACGCCGATGACACCGCCGCCGAGCACAATGGCGCTCTTGGGTAGCTCAGTCATGGTCAAGGCTTCATCGGAGGTGATGACCTTGCCGCCGATTTCCAGGCCCGGAAGGCTGCGGGAGTATGAACCGGTGGCCAGAACAATGTTCTTGCCGGTGTAGTTCACGCCGTTCACCGTGATGGTGTTGGGAGCGGTCAAGCGGCCTTCACCGTCGATGACCGTGACGCCCTTGCCCTTGATGAGGCCTTGCAGCCCCTTGTACTTGCCGGCGACGATGCCGTCTTTGTACTTGTTCACGCCTACTAGGTCGATGCCGTTGAGCTGGCTGTTGACGCCAATGGAGGCGCCCTCACGTGCGTGATCAGCTACCTCTGCTGCGTGCAGCAGTGCCTTGGTGGGGATACAGCCGTTGTGCAGGCAGGTCCCGCCCAACTTGCCCTTCTCCACAAGACCTACGGTCATGCCCAATTGGACTGCGCGCAGAGCAGTTGCGTAACCGCCGCTGCCACCGCCGAGAACCAAAATATCGAATTCTTGCCCAGCTGCCTGTTCGGCCACTTAGACGCTCCCTCGCGTTCGGTTGACGCGCACACTTTGTCGCGTCATCTCATCATTTATTGAAAGAAGTCTGGGAGTTCTTAAGGAACAGCCCTGACAGCTTCGAAGTCAAAGACAAATACTTTCGCTATTTACCTTACGTTAGTTGTCCCGCCCTGCGCCGTCACAGCTGTCACACTATGGCGAATGTGGTCATACTCACTTTAGTGATGGCCGCGGTGTGTCACAGTTCCTTCTCAGCTGTGACGGGACAGGGGCGGAGGTGGCGACTAGGCGCTACGTGCCACAACGTCTTCCACATAGGTCACCAAGGTACGAACTGCCATACCGGTTCCCTGCTTGGGGGTGTAGCCGTACGGGGATCCTTCGTTGAAGGCGGGACCAGCAATGTCCAGATGAGCCCAGGGGATCATTTCCCCGTCCTTGCCCTTGCCAACGAACTCCTGCAAGAAGACAGCTGCAGTCATCATGCCGCCCATCCGCTCTCCGATGTTGGCCATGTCAGCCACGGGTGAGTCCAAGGAGGGACGCAGTTCTTCTGGTAGCGGCATCGGCCACACCAGCTCGCCGGCGCGATCAGCGGCAGCCTTCAACGCTGCGCTGACGCCTTCATCGCCCATGACGCCAGCCGTGCGGTGCCCCAACGCTACTACCTGGGCCCCGGTCAGGGTGGCGACATCGATGATCACATCGGGGAATTCGGCAGAAGCGGCAACAAGCCCGTCGGCCATGACCAGACGGCCTTCTGCATCGGTGTTGAGCACTTCAACGGTCTTGCCGCCAAGCATCGTGAGGACATCGGAGGGGCGGATCGCCGTTCCGGAGGGCATGTTCTCGGCAATGCAGAGCCAACCAGTGATGTTGACCCGCAGTCCCAGAGCTGCGACGGCAAGGACGGAGTTGAGCACTGCAGCAGCCCCTGCCATGTCGCATTTCATGGTGACCATGCCGGCGCCGGGCTTGATGGAAATTCCGCCGCTGTCAAAGGTGATGCCCTTGCCCACGAGGGCAAGGGTGGCTAGGGCGCGCTCGGACTTGTACTCGACCTTGACCATGCGCGGTGGGCGTGAGGAACCTTGGCCCACACCCATGATGCCTCCCCATCCGTCCTTGAGTAGTTTCTTCTCGTCGAAGACAGTGACCTTGACGGGCAGGCCCTTAGAGAGTTCGCGTGCTGCATCGGCAAAGGTTGCTGGATACAACTTGCTGGGGGGCTCATTGACCAAGGTGCGGGTTGCGTTGACAGCCTTGGCAACAACTGAGGCGCGTTCCAATGCTGCGGCTAGTTCTGGATCTTTAGCCAACGTTGAATAGATGGTGACCTTGGACACGGGAGCATGCTTGCCGGCCGTGCTGGTGTGCATGCTGGCGTACTGGTAGGCGCCCAGAGCGGCACCCTCGGCGAGAGCGGCAACATGTGTGACCGCCGTCGTAGGTACGGCAAAGAGAACATGGTTGGTCCCGGCCAGCTGGCGAGTAGCGGCTCCGGCTAGGCGGCGTAGGGCTTCTTCGCTGACGGTGGCGCCCTTGACCTTACCTACTCCCGCCAAGACCAAGATCTTAGCGCCGGTGTCCGGAAGCCCGGGAAGGCGCACAATCTGATCGGCCGCACCAGTCACACCGAGGGCGGACAGTGAGGCTTTCAAGGAGGTGAGAGCCGCCGGAGACAGCGGCGCGTCGAGGATGACGGGGCCGTCGGCGCTCTTGGCCACAGCGATCACCAAGGCGTCGGAGGCGGTCTTCGCCAAGTCGGTGTTAATGGCGCGAAAGGTGATGGCTTCTTTTGCAGTCACGAAATTACTGTCCTTACTGTGGAGTACTGATGAACTGTGTCGCTGCTTTCGATCGTAGCCCCAACGCAAAACGATTGCCTGCAGATTGGCCCGGTCGCCAGCCCAGCGTTTGATTCTCAGCTACATTCAGCGGTCCACATTGCACCGCAGCTTTCTCTGCTGTGTTGCGGTCAAGGTAAAGTCCTAGCGTCACCGGGCTGCTAAAGACCATGCAGTACTGCTAAAGACCATGCCGTACTGTATGCACTGCGCCACATAGGATGTTCGCGGAATGTTTCAGGGGGCCTGCGGTGTTGTGCTGTTCAGAGTCATAAGCTGCTGAGGAAGACCATGAAAAATTTTGAGTACGCCCCGTTTCACGCCCCTGAGTCCCTCTATGCCCTGAATGAGGAGCTGCTGGCCGCCGAGGATCTTAGCGGTCTCAACCTGATCATGGGGTTCACTGGATCCTCTGATGCAGGCCACGTGGTGACTCAGGTCGCCGGTGAACTTCACGATCATCTGGCCCACGATCCCGTGGCCATTTTCGATATTGACAATCTCATTGACTACCGCTCGCGCCGGCCACGGGTGACGTTTACCGAAGACCGGCTCAGCGATTACAAGGCGCCCTCCTTAGTGCTGCACCGCATGGTGGATGCTTTGGGTACGCCATTTTTGTATTTGAACGGCAGCGAGCCGGATCTACAGTGGGACCGCTTCAGCGATGCTGTTCTGGGTTTGGTGGAACGCTTCGATGTGAATCTGGTGGCGTGGGTTCATTCGGTGCCCATGCCCGTGCCGCACACCCGCCCGATTGGGGCTACGGTTCACGGCAACCGTCCGGACCTCATTGAGGGTATTTCGGCATGGAAGACCACCATGGAGATTCCGGCAGCGATTGGCCACGTTCTCGAGGTCAAGCTGGCTGACGCGGGCCGCAATGTGGTGGGCTATGCCATCCACGTCCCGCACTACCTGTCCGACGCCGAATATCCGCCCGCCGCCGTCGCTGGATTGGAATACCTGGGTGCAGCGGCCTCGCTGATGCTGCCCAGCGAACGTCTGCGTGAGGCTGGACGGGCTGTGGAGCGTCAAATTACTGACCAGGTGACAGCCTCCAGTGAGGTCGCCTTGGTCGTGACGAACTTGGAACAGCGCTACGACGAACACACTGACGGTGTTTCCCGACGCTCCCTTTTGGCTGGCGATAACGATGAACTGCCCGACGCCGATGAGCTCGGTGCCGCAGTTGAGGCGTACCTGGCCAGTCGTGATGGTGGCGCTCAGAACCAAAGTGAGCCTGAGGGTGGCATAAGCTAAAGCGGTGGATAGTAAGCGTGCATGGTTGGTGTGGGGTATCGGTGTTTTCGCCTATCTGATTGCTATCACCCAGAGAACTTCATTTGGTGTTGCCGGTCTCGTAGCGACAGAGCGTTTTAACGCTACGGCTGCGGCTTTGTCGGCTTTCACCGTCATCCAGCTCGTTGTCTATGCGGTGCTGCAAATTCCTGTGGGCATGCTCGTGGACCGATTCGGTCCACGCTTAATGATCGCCACCGGGGCCGCGCTGATGGCAGTGGGACAGCTGCAGCTGGCGGCCGCCTCCTCCATACCAGCCGGTGTGGTGGGCCGTGTTTTTGTCGGCGCTGGCGACGCCATGACGTTTATCGCCGTGATTCGGCTCATCCCTCTCTGGTTTCCTTCGCGCAGGGTTCCGGTCCTAACCCAGCTAACGGGGCAGTTGGGACAGATCGGCCAGCTCATCAGCATCGCCCCTTTCGCGTGGGCGCTGCATAACTATGGTTGGAGCCAAGGATTTTTGGGGCTGGCTGCGCTGGGTGTGCTGGCCTGCGTGTTGGCTGCGGCGCTGTTGCGCAACGCCCCTGCGGGAGCGGTCTCACCGGGGATGCGGCAGGGATTGAAAGAAACAGCCGCTGACCTAACCACTGCTTGGCGGCAACCTGGAACCAGACTGGGCATGTGGAGCCACTTTGCCACGCAATTCTCCGGCACCGTCTTCGTACTGACATGGGGATACCCATTTCTGGTCTCAGGCCAAGGCCTAGATAGCTCCACCGCGAGTTTGTTGTTGAGCATGTTTGTTGTGGTGGGCATTGCGTGCGGACCGTTCCTAGGCAGCTGGGTGGGAAAGCACCCCCTTCGGCGGTCCACTATGGTGCTCGCGGTTTCCTTTGCCATCGTTGCAGCCTGGGCAGCCGTATTGTTGCATGCCGGTCCTTCTCCACTGTGGTTGTTGGCGCTGTTGATTTTGGTTCTAGCTTTGGGTGGGCCTGCCTCGATGATTGGCTTCGACTTTGCCCGGACCTTCAACCCTTCCCACCGTGTAGGAACGGCCACCGGGATCGTTAACGTCGGTGGATTCTTTGCCGCCTTGGTCACGATGTATATCGTTGGGTTGGTACTGGACCTGCTCAATGGAACGGGTTTTTCAACTGAAGGCTTGTATTCCCTCGACGCCTTCCGTGTGGCGTTCAGCTTCCAGTTCCTGATTCTGGGTATTGGGATTGTCGCCGTCATCAGGACCCGGCGCATTATTCGCAGCTCCATGGCCGCCCGCGGCGAGGGGATTCTGCCGCTGCGAGACGTGCTCTCGGACAGGCGCCGACGTCAGCAGCAATACAGGGATGAGCTGCGCGCAGAAAAGCTCAAGCGCAAGCAGTAAATAAGCAGCGGGTAGGGCGCTTAACCAGTTGCGCTGGCGCATAGCTTCTGAGCCTCGGGCACTGCGCGGCGGGGGCTGTGGATGACTGATTGCAGAAAAGTTTTCGACCCTCTTCATGCGGATGTAGGCCCCTGTTATCCACAGATATAGCCATTTGTGGAAATTGCTCTAGATTCCGGAGCGCGAGGGCATCACCCTTGGGTCATGAGTAGAGAACCAGAGAAGATCAAAGTCAGTGCCGGTGAAGACCTCCTGGCATTCATTCCCCACATGGTGGGGTATTGGCCCGAAGCCAGTATTGTGTGCATCGCTATGAAAGGTAAAAAGCTTCGGGCCACCATGCGGTTGGATCTTCCTCCTGATGATGCCACCAGTAGGGAAACAGCCCATTTTGCCAGCATTGCCGCAGCTCAGTTAGCCTGCGATACCGAATCGGACGGCTGCCTCATCGCCATTTTCGGCCGCGGAGATTGGCTCAGACCCAAGAACTTCGCTCATGCCAAGTTGTACAAGCAGTTGTGTCAGGAGTTTGCGGCGCAGGGGCTTCCGGTGCGAGATGCATGGTTTGTGGGCACCGAACATTGGCGATCTCTTGAATGCACTTCTGCGAGTTGTTGTCCTTGGCCGGGTAAGAGCAATGCCGCCATTAAGGAAAGCTTTGTCAATGCAGAGTTTATTTTCCGAGGCAGCCTGGTGGGGGAGGCGCCCAAGGAACAAGTGGCACAGCTGACGAGTATCCGCGACCCAGAATTCGTGGCCAAGGTTGCCGCCGCCTGCGAGTTGGTCAAGGCGTCACTGACCATCAATGGATGTGGTGTGGAGCAACTGACCGCAACCCTGCAGGCGTGGCAGTTCAGTCTGGAGCTCTGGCCGAAGCTACCGGATACGTGCATGTGCGCGTTATTACTGGCCAGTCTGGGAGATCGAAACGTCCGTGATGCTGTCATCGTCCTCTTGGCGACCTCTGCTGAGTATGCCCTCGCTGGCGCGGTGGGATTGGGTGTGACCGGTTCGGATAAGGCAGAGCTAGTGGTTCCGACCAATTGGTACGGTGGCAACCAAGCCGCTGGCAGACCAATCCAGATAGGGTGGGTTACCGAGGAACTCATGGCGGGGGCAGCCTATGACTTCGGCAATATTCTGGTGGGCGGGACTGCCCCAAGAATGGAGGGCGAAGCGCCCTGTTTACTGGACTGGGAAAGGCTGGATCGGGCGGAACCGTTCCTGCAGTTTCTTGCGCAGTCCACCAATTCAGCGGACAAGGCGCCGGTGCTGTGTATCTTGGGCTGGATTCAATGGTGCAAAGGACGGGGTAGTTGGGCTGGTCAGTACTTCATGGCGTGCATGGACTATCAACCCGGGTACCGGCTGGCCGCACTTCTTGAACAGTTGCTCTCTAGTGGGCACATTGCTGACTGCGCCAAGGATCCAATGACCGCATGGCATCGCGACACTGACGAATCCAGCCCGGAGGATCAGCTAGGAGACCAGCCAGAAGCAAATCTGGAAGCGAATGAGGGTGAAGAGACAGGCCTTGATGAGGCGGCGTAGTCCCGCTGTGATGTTAATTGCACTCGGTCACTAGCTCTTGGGCGTGGCGTAGGCAAGAAGCCCCGGGCAAATCGTGAGAGACTAGATGCAAGACCCGGTGGGGTCCGTGTTGAAGCATTCACATTTTTTTGGATTTGCGCCGAATGGAATTTCATTCGGGCGGTGGGAACAATGCCGTGGTCTGGGGAGTTATACCCTACGACCCTCCAAGTAAAAGTGATGCGAAAAGCAACGCGGACTTGACAGGGTCATAGTGGTGTTGCCCGAAGGTAACTCCACAGACCGCCGTAAGAAAGGTTTTCTGTGTCTGCTACTGCTAAAAGCAAAGTCTCCACATCCAACGAGACTGAGGATGCTTCCTCGTCAGCAACCGTGCCCCTGACGCCAGCACAGAAGCGCGCTGCCACCATTGCCGCCAAAAAGGCTGCTTCTGCCTCCGGTGACTCTGTCCCCGATGCAGCCAAAGCTGCTCCGAAGAAGGCAGCCGCCCCTGCCCGACGTGGCAAGTCCAAGGTTGAGGATGACTCCGCGACTGAGGAAGTAGTTGAGGAAGACGAGCAAGACGAGAGCAAATCAGAGCGCCCCGTAGCTACTGGCACCGGATTTGTTTATTCAGATTCGGATGATGATGATGCGCCTGTCCAGCAGGTCATGTCGGCTGGCGCCACCGCCGACCCCGTCAAGGACTACCTGAAGCAAATCGGCAAGGTCGCACTGCTCAACGCTGAACAGGAAGTTGATCTTGCCCTGCGCATTGAAGCGGGCTTGTTTGCGACTGAAAAGTTGAAAGCCGGCTCCGATGCCATGGACACCCAGCTTGAGCGAGACCTCAAGAGGATCGTCCATGATGGTGGAATCGCCAAGAACCACCTGCTTGAAGCCAACCTTCGTCTGGTGGTCTCACTGGCCAAGCGTTACACGGGCCGCGGCATGCTGTTCTTGGACCTCATCCAGGAGGGTAACCTGGGCCTGATCCGCGCTGTAGAGAAGTTCGACTACACCAAGGGCTTTAAGTTCTCCACTTACGCAACCTGGTGGATCCGTCAGGCCATCACCCGCGCCATGGCTGACCAGGCCCGCACCATCCGTATCCCGGTACACATGGTGGAAGTCATCAACAAGTTGGCCCGCGTCCAGCGCCAGATGCTCCAGGACTTGGGCCGCGAACCAACACCTGAGGAATTGGCCAAGGAATTGGACATGACCCCGGAAAAGGTAGTCGAGGTTCAGAAGTACGGTCGCGAGCCGATCTCCTTGCACACCCCGTTGGGTGAAGACGGAGACTCTGAGTTCGGAGACTTGATCGAAGATTCCGAAGCTGTTGTTCCCGCCGACGCGGTGTCCTTCACACTGTTGCAGGAGCAGTTGCACTCCGTGCTAGACACCCTCTCCGAGCGCGAGGCTGGAGTGGTTGCTATGCGCTTCGGTTTGACCGATGGCCAGCCGAAGACCTTAGACGAAATCGGTAAGGTCTACGGTGTGACGCGTGAGCGTATCCGCCAGATCGAATCAAAGACGATGTCTAAGCTGCGCCACCCGTCGCGTTCACAGGTACTGCGCGACTACCTGGACTAACATCCAGTGCGCTGAAGTACCCAGCTGGCCCGCCCTCAAAGGGGCGAAGATTCTCCCGAAATCGGGATACTTCGCCACGTGAAGGCGGGCCAGCTTGCGTGGGCGGCTGCTTTTGTCGGCCACCAAGATCGCACAGCCAGTCAGATGATCCCTATAGGCCGCAGCCCATAGGGGAGTCGGAAGGCGGGTAGAAGCTCAGAGCGCAATAAGCGTCAGTAGGTGCATGGAGACACAAAAAGAGGGACCCTGGTGATCCAGAGTCCCTCTTCTAAAGCACGTGCCACTCGGGGCGGTGTTAGTCGACTGAAACGGGTGCCTTTTCGTGCAGGCGGCTGGTTTCGTCGAGCCAGGTTGCAGCCAAGGGCTTCAAAGTGGCTTCCACTGCTCGCGCGTGGTGGCCGCAGAAGAGCAGTTCACCGCCGGAGGATTCCAGAACTACCCGCACATATGCTTGTGCGCCGCAACGGTCGCAGCGATCAAGGGTTGTCAGCTCGGGGCTGCTGATGGTCGTGGTGGTCATGATTGCCTCCTTCATAAGTTCCTGTACTTTATACAACCATCCTTAGGGCGAGTTGCTTCCATCGAAGCGGGGTACTTTCGCTAACCGCGTATCCCTGCCGGATCAGTGTTAGCGCGGCAAGCCTGTAACAGCTAGGGCTCACCAGCCGTTAACCTTAGATATTGATAGGCCAACCAACCCTCGAAGGAGTATGTCCACAGTGGCACGCCAGAGTTCTGATTACAGTGCACGCCATCTCTCCGTTCTGGAAGGATTGGAGGCTGTACGTAAGCGCCCGGGCATGTACATCGGCTCCACCGACTCCCGCGGCCTGATGCACTGCCTGTGGGAAATCATCGACAACTCCGTCGATGAGGCGCTGGCGGGATATGGGCAGAACATCACTGTCATCTTGCATAAGGACACCTCCGTAGAAGTGCACGACGGCGGTCGCGGCATCCCTGTGGATGTGGAGCCAAAGACCGGTCTGACCGGGCTGGAAGTTGTTTTGACCAAGCTTCATGCTGGCGGAAAGTTTGGCGGCAGCTCCTATGCGGCCTCGGGTGGCCTGCATGGCGTGGGTGCCAGTGTGGTCAACGCCTTGTCGTCCCGGATGGACGCTCAGGTGGATCGTGGCGGCAAAACCTATCAAATGAGTTTCCGCCGCGGAGAGCCTGGGCACTTCAAGGACACCGGCCGGAGCCTGAGCCCCGATGTCGCTTTTGAGCCGTTCACCGAGGCCTCGAGCCTGGATGTGGTCGGCACTACTAAGCGTGGTGTGACCGGCACCCGGATCCGCTATTGGGCCGACCGCCAAATCTTTACAGCAGATGCCAAGTTCTCCTATGACGAGCTCGTGGCCCGTGCCCGGCAAACTTCCTTTCTGGTGCCGGGGCTAAAGATCAAAGTTGTTGACGAACGCCGCGTCGCAGGGACGCCGGGAGAGTTCGCCACGCACGAGGAGATTTTCCACCACGACGGCGGCATCTCCGAATTTGTGGACTTCCTCTCTGTAGGTGGCTCGGTCACCGATATTTGGCGCCTCCAAGGACACGGCACCTTTACGGAAACCGTACCTGTGCTAAATGCCGAAGGCCGGTTGGAAAGCACACCCATGGAACGTGACTGCGAAGTAGACATTGCCCTCCGATGGGGTGTTGGTTACGACACAACCATGCGCAGCTTCGTCAACATCATTTCGACGCCCAAGGGTGGTCGCCATCAAGAAGGTTTTGAGCAGGCAATCCTGAAGACGTTCAGAAAGGTCATTGAGGCCAACGCCCGCAAGCTCAAAGCGGGCACGGACAAGGTTGAAAAGGACGACGTCATGGCGGGCATGACCGCCGTATTGACGGTTCGTCTGGCCGAGCCGCAATTCGAGGGTCAGACCAAGGAAATTCTCGGTACCCCCGCCGTCAAGGCCATCGTGGCCAAAGTGGTCGAGAAGGCTCTCAAGGAGAAACTGGAATCCACCGCCCGCGCTGAAAAAGCCCAGTCGGCGCAGCTGCTTGAAAAAGTAGTCTCTGAAATGAAGTCACGAATTTCGGCGCGCGTCCACAAGGAAACTCAACGCCGCAAGAACGCGTTAGAGACCTCATCTCTGCCTACAAAGTTGGCGGACTGCCGCAGTACCGATGTAGCCAAGAGTGAGTTGTTCATCGTGGAAGGTGACAGCGCCCTGGGAACGGCCAAGATGGCTCGATCTTCCGATTTTCAGGCTCTGCTACCGATCCGCGGCAAGATCCTGAACGTTCAGAAGGCATCTGTGGGGGACATGCTGGCCAATGCCGAATGTGCAGCTCTCATTCAGGTGGTTGGGGCCGGCTCTGGACGCAGCTTTGATTTAGACTCGGCACGCTATGGCAAGGTCATCCTCATGACGGATGCCGATGTGGACGGTGCCCATATCCGTACCTTGCTGCTGACTCTGTTCTTCCGTTATATGCGCCCCATGATCGACGCCGGTCGTGTCTTCGCCGCCGTCCCGCCACTGCACCGGGTAGAAATCATTAACTCCGGTACCAAAGCCAATGAGATGGTCTACACCTACTCCGAGCAGGAACTGCACGCCCTGTTGGCTAAGTTGAACAAGTCTGGCAAGAAGTACAAGACGCCTATTCAGCGCTACAAGGGTCTGGGTGAGATGGATGCCGATCAGCTGGCAGAAACCACTATGGATCCGCGCCACCGAATGCTGCGCCGGGTGACAAGTGCCGACGCTGACCGTGCAGAACATACCTTTGAACTCCTGATGGGATCTGAGGTGGCCCCGCGCAAGGAATTCATTGTCGCCGGCAGTGAGCAGCTAGATCAGGACCGCATCGACGCCTAAACAGGCTCCTCCGCAAAAAAGGATCAGCCCGGGCCCCGTGAAAGACACCAGGTCTTCCTCCTGCCATAGCCTCTAGTTTAGAAGGCCTGGGACCAGCAGCAGCGCTGTGGGGATTGCCAGTAAGAGCAGGGCTGCGGCAATCACTAGGATCTGCTGGCTCGCAGCTAATGCTGGCGCCGGGGTCAGCAGCCTGCTGAGCCGGGCCGAGGTGGTGCTGGGTGTGTCAATTTGGGGTGCGTTCTCAGCCATCAAGGTATCCGCGGGGACTTGGGCGGAGCCGCTGGCTACCAAGGCGATGGCGGTGACCAAGGTGGGCTTGTCGACGGAACGCAAGGCGACGTCGTCGGCCATTATTTCTATCAGCGAGGATACCGACTGCTGGGCAAGTTTGGAGGTGGGCAGCCACGGCAGCGCGGAGCGCCAAGCGGCAAACGCCCACAGCAGCAGGTCGTGACGTTGAGCTATATGAGTTTGTTCGTGGAGCAGAACCGCGCGCAGCTCCTCGGGGGTCAAGAGTTCTAAAAGCCCCTCTGAGAGGACTGTGACCGACCGCGAACCGCCCGGCAGGCAGTACGCCACCGGGGCTTGGTGATTGATGACCAGCGTGTCTGGTCGGTCAGCGGACGGTGAGCTGAGCAGGTGCAGTAGATCTCGGTGGCGGCGGCGCTGGCGCGCAATACGGAAGTACGTCAGCCAGAGTGTAAACACCAGATGCGCCGAGAGCAGGGCTGCAGCACTGAGGGCAAAGGCGTGTAAAACGCCCAGCGTGTCTAGAGATTCCTGGCCTAAAAAGATCCGGATCAGGCCATGGAGTCCGCTGGCCAGAGTGTCCCCGAGTGTCACCAGCCCATAACAGAGCATGGCGCCGATCATTGAGAGGCCACCGGCAAGTGCTATCGATTGCCACAGCACCATGGCGGCAAAGGGGGCCCGGGCAGGCCACGCCGCGCGGGACAACACAACAGGCACCGGCCACGCCAAGATCACTGCCAGAGCGGCTAGGAGCCAGGATGTCCAAAACATGATCTACAACTTACCGTGTCCGGCCGCAGTAACGCAGCCGGTGGGTGCCGATGTTAGGAACGTCCCAAGAGGTTGCGCAGCGTCTCGGCTTCACCAGCACTGACGGTGCCAATGAAACGGGCAAGGACTGCTTCGCGGTCGGGGGCTGAGCCCAAGACCTCAAGCATGAGTTCAGCGGTGTGCTCTTCGCGGCTGGTTACGGCTCGGTAGCGGTGAGGACGCGAAGCGCGTTCGCGCTCCACGAGACCCTTTTTCTCCAAGCGAGAGAGCACGGTGAGTACCGTGGTGACGGCCAGGGGCCGCGATTCCACGTTGCCTTCCGAGGTGCGCTGTGAGAGCAAATCACGTAGCACATTGGCCGTAATGGCCTCCTGGTGTTCCCACAGCAGGTCCATGACGGCTCTTTCTAAATCTCCAAGCGTTGCCATCAAATTCCTCTACTTAACTACCCGCATCAAACATTCATCAAAAGTACACAGACTACGTCAAGCAAGTGCACATCACTAAATATACAGCTTTTGACAACAATGTTCTACGCAGGGTAGAACTTAGATTTCTACGTAACGTAGAACTTAGGGCATGCCCTGAATATTTTTCATGGACGAGGGGAAAATTGTGGAAGCTCTGGACATTGCCAGATGGCAGTTCGGAATCGTGACGGTGTACCACTTCTTGATGGTGCCGCTCACCATTGGGCTGGGTACTCTCGTGGCAATACTGCAGACGACGTGGCATAGAACTGGCAATGAGGCCTATCTGCGCATGACGAAGTTCTGGGGCAAATTGTTCCTCATCAACTTCATCATGGGCGTGGCCACAGGCATCGTCCAAGAGTTCCAATTCGGCATGGCATGGAGTGAATATAGCCGCTTTGTTGGCGACGTCTTCGGAGCCCCTCTTGCCATGGAATCGTTGTTGGCGTTCTTTGTGGAATCCACCTTCTTGGGACTGTGGATCTTTGGCTGGAAAAAACTCCCCGCCAAGGTTCATCTGGCGTGCATCTGGATCGCCGTGGCTGGATCCATTGTCTCGGCCTACTTCATTCTCGTGGCCAACTCGTGGATGCAGCACCCAGTCGGTGTGGAAATGCTCGACGGACGCCCTGTCATGGTTGACGCTTGGGCGGTCTTTACCAATAACACCGCCATTGTGGCGTTTGTCCACACCATCACAGGTGCTCTGGCCGTTGCTGGCGGCTTCTTGCTGGGCATCGCCTGGTACCACCTGTGGCGTCGTCGTAAAGATGGCGTCGACACAGTAGATGCCAAGGGCCGAGTAGTGGTGGGGGAATCGGAGGTAATTCCTGGCCGCGACAAGTTGGATCACTCTGTCTGGATCAAATCCCTGCGCCTAGGTGCGGTGGTGGCCATGATCGCCTTTGCCGGCGCCACCATTTCCGGAGACGTGCAGACCAAATTGATGTTTGATCAGCAGCCCATGAAGATGGCTGCCGCCGAGGCCGCCTGCCACGACGGGACCGGTTTTTCCATCCTCTCCATTGGTGATGTGGGCAGCCGCAACTGCGACGACGTGGTGGCCGTCATGGAAGTCCCCGGCCTGCTCTCCTTCCTAGCCCACGGTGATTTCACTACCGATATCAAGGGTGTTAACACGCTCGTGCCCGAATATCAGGCGAAGTACGGCACACATTTGCCCAACGATCCCATGTACGGCAGCAATGCCGGCGCGGAGATCGAATACGTCCCGGTCATGGCCGTTACCTACTGGGGCTTCCGCATCATGATCGGCTTCGGCGGAATCGCCGCTATGGCTGCCGCCGTCGCCCTGTGGGTCACCCGCAAGGGCACCGTGCCGCTCTCCAAAGGACTGATGCGTCTGGCACTGGTGGGCATCCTCGCCCCGTTCGGTGCCAACGCCGCCGGTTGGATCTTCACCGAAATGGGACGACAACCCTTCGTGGTGGCACCCAACCCGGCCATGAGCGGCGTCGATCAGGTGTTTATGTTTACGGCATCGGCGGTCTCGCCCGGAGTCTCGGCCGGAGAAGTGATCTTTTCTCTGGTGGCGCTGGCCACCGTATACGCGGTCTTGCTGGTGGTGGAGGTCATGCTGCTGACCAGGTATGTCCGTGGCGGTGTGGTCTCGGCTATGCCGGAGTTGGATCAGACCAAGAAGCAGACCACAGACAAGGACAAGGACAAGGACAAGGACGACGACGGCACCGGAGCCGGCGGGGAGGATCAGGACGATGTTCTCGCCTTTGCCTATTGATTCCAGCGCATTCCCACACTGTGACAAGCTTCCGTTTCTCCTGCTGATCGCAAAGGATCAATGATGGATTTTCTGCCTACTTTATGGTTCATAATTATTGCTTTCCTCTGGATTGGCTATCTCTTTTTGGAGGGCTTTGATCTGGGCGTTGGGATGCTGATGAAGACCTTCGCCCGCGGCGAGAAGGAACGCCGGGTTCTGCTGAATACGGTGGGGCCGGTCTGGGACGGTAACGAGGTCTGGCTCATCACAGCCGGCGCGGCCACCTTTGCCGCATTCCCGTTCTGGTACGCCTCCTTGTTCTCCGCCCTCTACATCCCGCTGGTGTTCGTCCTGTTGGCCCTGATCTTCCGGGCGGTAGCCTTCGAATACCGTGGCAAAATCCACGAGGATAGGTGGCGGAAGGTCTGGGACTGGGCCATCACTGTGGGATCCATTATGGCTGCGTTCGGCATCGGCGCCATGCTGGCACTGACCACCACCGGCTTGCCACTGAATGCCAACGGTGACCGCGTAGGTGGAGCTTTCGCTTGGTTCACCTGGTACGCCGTCATTGGCGGTCTCGCGGTGGTCGGCTTTGCCATTGTTCACGCCGCAGCCTTCGTGGCTCTGAAGACCGACGGCGATATCCGGCACCGCGCCCGCCGGCTCGTTGGGCGGTGGCTGCCTGTGGGACTGGCGCCCATGGCGGTATGGGCCATCGCCGTGGCGCTGGAGAACGGCAAGTGGTTCAGCTGGTTGCTGATCGCCGTGGCCGTCGTGGCTGCTGTGGGATCGTGGGTAGCCAACCGTGCCGGCCGTGAAGGCATTAGTTTCCTGGCTATGGGCGGGTTCTTGTTGGCTGGCGCCTCCGCCATC
Source organism: Arthrobacter sp. Sr24 (assembly GCF_054511175.1). Taxonomy (NCBI): domain Bacteria; kingdom Bacillati; phylum Actinomycetota; class Actinomycetes; order Micrococcales; family Micrococcaceae; genus Arthrobacter; species Arthrobacter sp. Sr24. The sequence continues at coordinate 151,565 of NZ_JBTNDB010000005.1, forward strand.
TTTAGCGCGGTCTACCCTGTGGTGTTGCCCTCAACCCTTGATCCGCTCTGGAACCTGACCGTTGAGAACGCGTCATCCTCCGGTTACACCTTGCGTTTGATGTCGATCGTGGCTGCGGTTGGAGTGCCGCTCGTTTTGGCCTACCAAGCGTGGACGTATTGGGTCTTCCGCAAGCGCATCACCGTGGCTCACCTGCCCGAACCGATCGATTTTGCCCCCGCTGTCGGAGCAGAAAATAAGGGCACCGACACCAATAGCGATGGGCACCCCAACCCCGCCGATAAGGCACTAGCAACAGGCGGAAAGCACTGATATGAGTATGCGACCCACACTTCCCAGTGGTAACTCGACCAAGCTGGCTCTTGCTGGCCTGGGTGGGCTGGCGGCCTTAAAAGCCGTGGGCCTGGTGCTTGGCTTGGGTGCCTTGGCGCACGCGCTGGCCCAATGGGCAGGCGGTAACGTCTTGGACAGTACCAAGTTGTTGGTGCAGGGGAGTGTGGGTGCGGTTCTGCTTGGCGGGGCCGTGTGGGGTCAAGCAATCTTGGCCCGCCGCGCCGCGCTGGGAGTGAAGGAAGAGCTGCGCGCCAAGCTGGTGGCCCACCGCCTCGATCCGCGCAATGCCGGGCAAAGCGGTGCTGTGGGTGCCGAAGGGATGCTGGCTAGCCGCGGCCTCGACGGTCTTGATAACTATTTCTCCACCTATCTTCCGGCTCTAGTTAGTTGTGCTGTCCTGCCGGTCATGCTCGGAGTGCAGATTCTCATCTCCGATTGGGTCAGTGCCCTGATCGTGGCGCTAACGCTGCCGCTGGTACCGGTGTTTATGGTCCTGATCGGTTTCCACACCCAAGAACGCGTGGAGGCGGCCGCCAGCGGTTTGGACCGGCTCTCCAACCACCTCCTTGAACTGGCCCGCGGACTGCCGGTCTTGGTAGGGCTGCGCCGTGCCAACGCTCAACGCAAGGCTCTGGCAGACGTCTGCGAGGCCTACCGTAAATCCACCATGGACACCCTGCGGACAGCGTTTTTGTCCTCGATGGCGTTGGAACTGATCAGTACCATCTCCGTGGCCGTGGTGGCCGTTTTCATTGGCGTCCGGCTGGTTGCCGGTGGCATGCCGCTGGAAGCTGGATTGCTGGCCCTGATGTTGGCCCCCGAGTGCTTCCGTCCACTGCGCGATTTGGGGGCGGCACACCACGGCAGCGAGGACGGGGTAGAGGCGCTGCGCCGCGTCACTGAAATTCTCGACGCCGAACCCTCCTCCCAGCCCGGCTCACCGTCAGCCGTGGATCAGAATGCGGATGGTGCCGCATTCGCCGTGGGCTCCGTGCTTGAAGCCCACAACTTCAGCGTCCGCTATCCCGGACGGAGCGAGCCGGCTGTTTCCGGTTTTAGCGCCACCTTGGCTCCGGGTGAGGCCCTGGTATTGGCCACGGCCAGTGGGACAGGAAAGTCGACCATTTTAGCTGCGTTGGCTGGCACCCTTCCCTCAGCAGGGAGCGATGCAGCAGTGGTCCAGGGGCGCTTGGCCGTGCGCGCCCCAGAAGCCGTGGTGTGGCTCTCCCAGCACCCGGCTTTCACCGAGGACACCGTTTCCGCGGAGATAGCCCTGTATGCCGCCGGACCGCAGCAGCTGTTCGTGGATAAGGCTGACGTAACAGCCGCACTTGAGTCAGTGAACGCCGGTCATCTGGCAAGCCGTGCCGTGGTCGACTGCAGCCCCGGAGAATTGCGCCGCGTAGCCGTGGCCCGCGTCCTAGCCCGCATTGGCATAGACCCGGCCGTGGAACTGGCGCTCTTTGATGAACCCACAGCACATTTGGATCCCATCTCGGCACAGGCCGTGCGGGTTGAATTGGCCCGGCTGCGAGGGAGTGTCGCAGTCGTGGTCGCCACGCACGACACCGCGCTGGCAGGACTGTTGCGTGACAGTCAGGCCGTCACCTCCGGGCCTTCGACTCTTGGCAAATCGACTCTTGGCAAATCGACTCTCTACAACTCAGCCCTTGACGTCCCAGCCCCTGCGCTCACACCAGCCCCAGCTCCCGTAAACACCGTCGAAAGTGACCGAAATGAGCCCCTGGCTCGTTTCCAGTGGCGCCACTTAAGCCACTTGCCGCTGCGCTCACCTCGCTTTGCCGCCGGTGTTCTGGTCTCGGCTCTGGCCACATTGAGTGCCGCGGCGCTGAGCGGCCTCTCCGGGTGGCTTATTGTCTGGGCAGCTGCTCAGCCGCCCATCCTATTCCTCATGACGTTGATTGTTGGTGTGCGAGCCTTCGGGATCGGCCGCTCCCTGCTGCGCTATTCTGAACGGCTCTTGACCCACGACGCCGTGTTCCGCTGGGCTGCTGAATTGCGCCTGAAACTTTGGGACACCCTGGGCTCTTCCGTGGTGCACTGGGGCAGGCTGACCCGTTCGGGTGGCGCCTTGGGCACCCTGGTGGCAGACGTCGATGAGCTGCGCGACGCCGTTCCCCGGGCCGTAGTGCCGATCCCGTCGGCGATCATTTCCTACGGGGCGGTGCTGTTCACCGTCTACCTGTTGGTTCCGGAAGCCACCGGCATAATCTTGCTGCTGGGATTGGTGGCCTTGGTGCTGCTCCCGGTGGTGGTGCTGGCCGCTCAGCGGCGCGCCTCCGCCGCCGCCGCAGTTCACCGAATTTGGTTGGCTGAACGGGCCACCACACTGTTTGCCGCAGCCGCCCAACTAGCCGCTAACGGCGTCGGCACGGCCCAAGCCCAGCGGTTCACCGCTACCGATGCCAAGGTGGCCAAACCCTTGAGTCGGCTCGCATGGGCCGATGGCCTAGGCCAAGGCACTGTCACACTGCTGACCTCGCTGGTTTCCATTGCAGTGGCACTCATCGCCATTAGATCCGGTGTGGATCCCCGTGCCGCGGCCGTTGCTGCACTGCTCATGCTGGCGCTGGCCGAGCCACTAGGACAGTACATTGAAGCCGTCAGCGCCCTCCCAGCTCTGGTGACGTTAATGAACCGAACCTTGCCGCTCTTGGACGCGCACGCCACGGTGCAGACCGATGTAGAAACCGCCACCAACACTGAACCAGTTAATTCGCTGGAGGTCCATAAAATCACGGCACGTTACCCCAACGCCGCGAGCGATGTTTTCAGCAATGTCAGCGGTGGGACGCAGCGTGGCACCTGGTGGAGCGTCAGCGGACCCTCCGGCTCCGGCAAGTCGACACTGTTGGCGGTCTTGCTGGGCTTCCTTAAGCCCACCTCCGGTAGCTACCTCATCAACGAAGCTCCTGCCGTGCCGGAAACTCTTTCCAAGATCGCCTGGTGCCCGCAAGACGCCTACCTGTTCAACTCAACGCTGCGTTCCAACTTGGCTCTGTCCCGGCCAGCGACCTCACCACCTGCCGAGGCCGAGCTGCTCGAAGCCCTGGCTACGGTTGGTTTGGGCCCCTGGCTAGCCGATCTGCCGCTGGGACTGGACACGCGAGTGGGTCCCGGCGGGCATCATCTCTCCGGCGGTCAGCGCACCCGAGTGTCGGTGGCACGCACGCTCGTGGCGGGGGCCGACGTCGTACTTCTCGATGAGCCCACAGCCCACCTCGGTGCGGATGAATCCGTGGAGCTGATTGAGGATCTGCGGCGCTCTTTGGCTGACGCCTCGGTGGTCTTGGTGACGCACGACGCCGAACTGGCCCAGACCGCAGATGTTCACCTTTCGTTGGGGGAGCCTGAGCGGGCCACGGCGGCGGCTGGTAGCGGATTCGGCGTTTAGGCTAGAGGGATGAACCCCGATGTGCCCGTGCCATTTGCCCCTCTTCCCACCGCCGCTGGGCTGCTGTTTCGGCCCATGACACAGGCCGATGCGCAGCCGTGGTTCGAGCTGGTGCAGCGGATGGCGCAGGCGGATTCGGCGCCCTGGCATGAGCAACTTTCGGACCTTCTGGAGGTGCTTGCTTCAACCACAAACCCGGCCGCGCTCAACACGGTGGCTGGTGTGGACGCCGACGGAGAGCTGAGGGCTGTGGGCTTTGTGACCAAGAACCCGGCCAGCGATGTGGGCTACGCGATGGGCGGGGTTGACCCGTTGTGGCGTCGTCGGGGGATTGGTGCAGCTGTTTTGGCGTGGCAGTGTCAGGTGCTCCGGGGGCGTTCATTGGCCGATGGAACGGGCGTGCCGGTGGTCCGCAGCTACGTCATGGAAGTGACGGCCGGGCACTCGGAGCTGATGCGTGCCGCAGCATTTGTTCCAGTCAGAACCTTCACGGAAATGGCACTGGACTTAGCTCAGATTCCGGATGCCCCGTTGACTCCGGGAGTCAGTATTGTGCCGTTTACCCCTGACCTTACGGAGGCCGTACGGCGGGCTCACAATGAGGCTTTTGCTGATCATTGGGGCTCGGAACAACGCAGCGTGGACAAGTGGTCCGTGCTCATGGCTCATGAGAACTTCCGCCCAGAATGGACATCAGTGGCTCTCGACGATGCCACCGGCGAGGTGGCTGGCTACCAAATCTCGATGTTTGATCCGACGGTGCTGGCTGCCACAGGCCACCGCGACGGGTACACGGAACTCCTCGGTGTTCGCCGGGCGTGGCGCGGCCGCAAGATTGCCCCAGCCTTGTTGATCGATGCCATGACACGGTACGCGGGCGCCGCGATGGAACGCGCCACCTTGGACGTGGACACCTTGAACCCCACCGGCGCCCTGGGAATGTACGAACGTATGGGGTACCGCGCCCTGCCTGGGCGCAGCAGTGTCGCCTGGGACTTGCTGCCCTAAGCTCTTTCGAATGCGCGGGATGATGGGACAGGGCAGGCGTGGGTGGTGATTTTAGGCGTTGATGTCGTGAAGGTGGTGAACCACATCATGCAAGAAATAGCCCGTCATTGTCTTTACGGTAAAGGCCGCACCGTTGCCACGTAGGCCGCGTCGGTTCCAGTCTTCGTCGGCCACGGCACCGAACGCGGCGGCTGCGTCGAGGCCGTTCTGCACCAGATCATGTGCCACCAGCTCCGGATCGAGCCCCGAGTAGTTTCCATCGAGGGCAGCCTGGTCCTGATCCCAATTGGGGAACGTGGGATTGTCCTCGCTGAGCATGAGTTCCAGCCGGGCCGTAAAGACCTCATACACGTCCCTGACATGGGCGCTATATTCCAGCACCGACCACACACCCGGCTCCGGACGTTCCTCCACAGTGGCTCGCCCCAGCGCCGAACGCCAACGCGGCAACAACGCCGGAAGCATCGTGGCTGCCGTGGCTGGAGTGGCGCTTGAGGCAGTGAAACCGCAGTCCGGGCAGCTCCTCTCGAGTAACCAGGTCCAGTCTTTTTGATCGCCCATGATGTCCATGGGGCCAGTCTAGGCCGATCCACTCCAGGCCGATCCGTCGAGTAGCTTCCCGTGGCCTCACCGGCGCCCAGCCTGCGCTTGGCCCTTCCCGAGCAGGCACCTGGTCATCGAGCCGTCACGTAATGACGCTTTGGGAAAATCTAAGCGTCATTACGTGACGGCTCGATGACCTCGATGACGAGGCGGCGCGGCGGATCGGATCAGCGGCGCGGCGGATCGATAACTTGAGAGCTGAGGAGGACCCTACCTAGTCCAGTGGCAGCTCAAACGCCTCCTGGGTGGCGTCGTGGATAGGCGCAGGATCACGAGTGGGCGCAGGCGGTGGGGTATTTGCCCCGGGCGATGTTACAGGCGATGTTACCGGCGATGTTGCAGTTGCACGCTCAGGCGCAGCTGAACTTTCCTCAGTGGAACCAGCCTGAGTGGAACCGGCCGCGCCAGAACCGGCCGCGCCAGATCCGGCCAATGTTGAACTGGACAAGCTTGGGCCCACCAGGTCAATACCGGCTGTCAAAGCGACACCGGATCCGTCGCGGTGGCCGTGCTCCACAGGGAGGGCTCTCGCCACACCTGAGCTGGAGGATGCCTTGGCCGGACCGTGGCCAGCCCACGCCAAGAAGAGCCGGTCTTCGCCCTTGAGGAATCGGTGCGCGCGGACGCCACCGGTGGCCCGGCCCTTCGCGGGGTACTCCGAGAGCGCTGTGACCTTGGCCGAGCCCGACGGCGTTCCCGGCAAGGCCTCTTGCCCGCCGGAGACGGTCACCACCACGGCATCAGGATCATGCGGGGAGATGACACCGAAGGACAACACCGCATCTCCGGCGCTAAGCTTGATACCTGCCATGCCGCCAGCCGTGCGTCCCTGCGGGCGAACATTGGCGGCACTGTAGCGAAGCAACTGGGCGCCCTGCGTGATGAACACAAGATCGTCGTCGTCCGTGGCTAGGCCGGCACCCACCACAACATCCTTGGGCTTGAGGGAGATGTACTCCCAATCGTCGCGGTTCAGGGGGTATTCGGGAGTGACCCGTTTGACCACGCCGGCGGCCGTGCCCACCGCAAAGATGGCGTTCAGTGGCACAAAGCCCACCAACGTTTCGCCCTTGGTCAGGGTGATGAAATCCTTGGCCGGAACACCACCAGAGAGGTTGGGCAGGGCTGCGGTGGGCGGCAGGACAGGCATGTCCACCACTTGCAGTCGCAGCATGCGCCCCAACGAGGTCAGAGCCCCGATCTCGGCCCGAGCCGTAGTTTTCAGCACCGAGGAGAACACATCGTGTTTGCTCCGGGCACCGGATTCCACCAGCGGATCAGCGGAGGTGGTCCTGGCAATTTGGCCTGTGGCGCTCAGAAGCACCCAGCAGGGGTCATCGGCAATTTCCAGAGCCAATGGCGCCGCTTTTCCGGGCTTCCCGCCGAGGCCCGCAGCCAGAGCCTTGGCCACGGACGGTGCCATGGCCTCAGACTCCAATAGCACGGTGCGTCGCGGTGTGCCGTGCGTGGCCGCCACCCCACCGAGTTCATCGGACACCAGCTGGTGCAGGGCTTCATCGGAGGCCAGGATGGCTTCCAGGGCCGCAATTTCACGGCGCAATTCATCGCGCTCAGACTCCAGCTCCACCATGGAGAAACGGGTCAGGCGGCGCAGCTGCAGATCAAGAATGTAGTTGGCCTGAACCTCGGAGAGGTCATAGATGGCCATGAGCCGTTCGCGGGCCGCCGCCACTTCATCCGAGGTGCGGATGATCTGGATGACCTCGTCAATGTCCACGATGGCAATGAGCATGCCCTCGACAATGTGCAGGCGGTCCTGCTTCTTGCCTAGCCGGAAGGCGGTGCGGCGGCGGACAACATCAATACGGTGGTTCACGAAGACCTGCAGCAGCTGCAATAAGCCCAGCGTCTGCGGCTGGCCCTCCACTAGGCAGACGTTGTTGATGCCGAAGGACTCCTCCAGCGGCGTGTAACGGTACAACTGCTCCATGACGGCGGCCGGGTTGAAACCGTTCTTGATCTCCAACACCAAACGGAGACCGTGCTTGCGGTCGGAGAGATCAACAAAGTCAGCGACGCCAACCAATTTTTTATTATCGACGGCCTCTTTGACCTTCGCCTTCACCTTTTCCGGGCCCACCAGGTACGGCAGTTCGGTGACCACCAGTCCCACGCGGCGTGCCGTGAGCTGTTCGACGGCGATCTTGGCGCGCGTCTTGAAGGAGCCGCGGCCGGAGGCGTAGGCATCGCGTATGCCGCTCAACCCCACAATGCGGCCACCGGAGGGCAGATCAGGACCGGGCACGTACGCCATAACGTCCTCGAGCGTGGCGTCAGGGTTAGCGATCAGATGTTGGGCAGCGGCAATCACTTCGCCGAGGTTATGCGGGGCCATGTTGGTGGCCATACCCACCGCGATGCCGCTGGCGCCATTGACGAGAAGGTTAGGGTAGGCCGCTGGCAGCACCGAGGGCTGCATCATCTGGTTGTCATAGTTGGGCACAAAATCCACAACATTTTCATCCAGGTTGCCGGTCAGCGCCAAGGCCGCGGCTGCCAGGCGCGCCTCGGTGTAACGGGGGGCGGCGGGACCGTCGTCGAGCGAGCCAAAGTTACCGTGGCCATCAATGAGCGGCAGGCGCAAGGAGAAATCCTGAGCCATACGCACCATGGTGTCGTAAATAGCCGTATCACCGTGTGGGTGCAGCTTTCCCATGACCTCACCCACCACACGGGCGCTCTTGACGTGTCCTTTCTCGGGACGCAGACCCATCTCGCTCATCATGTACAGGATGCGCCGCTGCACAGGCTTGAGACCGTCGCGCGCATCAGGGAGCGCGCGGGAGTAAATCACCGAGTAGGCGTATTCCAGGAAGGAACTTTCCATCTCATTGGAAACATCAATATCAACAATGTTTTCAACAAAGTCATCTGCTGCGGGGGGTTGGCGCTTGGCCATGATGGCGGTGATTCCTTTTCTACATGGGTGTTAGGGGTGGCATGAGCGGCAAATAGCGCATCATGTCGGTACAGTGATTCTATGGTGAAGCCAGAGCTAGCGCCCGAATACCCGGCCCATTGGGAAGCCGATGTCGTTCTGCGTGATGGTGGCACGGCCCACCTGCGCCCTATGCACGCGGACGACGCCGATGCCGTCCAAGCCTTCCATATGGCTCAATCGTCAAACTCCATCTACATGCGCTTCTTTACTTACAAGTCAAAGCTGACGCCCAAAGAGCTGCGCCGCTTCACCGAGCTGGATTATCGCGATCGCGTGGCCTTTGTGATCACCCGCGGCAAGGAAATCATTGGCATTGGCCGCTATGACCGGTTGGATGACCCAACCGAAGCCGAAGTAGCATTCAACGTTTCCGACGCCCACCAGAGCCGCGGTCTGGGATCCATCTTATTGGAACACCTCGCCGCAGCTGCCCGCGAGCATGGGATCGATAAGTTTTCCGCCGAAGTCTTGCCAGAAAACCGCAAGATGATGCAGGTGTTTTCCGAGGCGGGATATGAGGTGCGCCGGCGTTTTGATGACGGTGTCATCTCCTTGCAGTTTGATATAGACCCAACAGAAAAATCTCGGGCCGTCATGGAATCCCGTGAACACCGTGCCGAAGCGCTCAGCGTTGCCGGCCTGGTGGCGCCGCAGTCTGTGGCCGTCATAGGCGCCAGCCGCGAGTGGGGCAGTGTTGGCCAGCAACTCTTAGAACACGTGGTGGAAGGAAAGTTCACCGGCGCCGTCCACGCAGTCAATCAAGAGGCGTTGGAAGTTTCCGGAATGATGCCTTACGCCAGTATTCTCGAGGTCCCCGGGCCTGTGGATCTGGCCATTATCGCCGTGCCCTATGACCAAGTTCCTGGTGTTGTTGATCAGTGTGGCCAGGCGGGCGTGAAAGGTCTGGTCATTGCCACGGCAGGATTTGCCGACGACGGCGAACATGGGCTTGCGCGGCAGCGGGCCTTAGTGAGCCAAGCTCGGGCCAACGGAATGCGTCTGGTGGGACCGGCGTCGTTGGGGTTAGCCAACACTGATCCAGCAGTGTCTCTGAATGCCTCAATGGCGCCGGGGCTGCCCACGCAGGGCGGGCTGGGGATCTTCAGCCAGTCCGCCGCCTTAGGAGTTTCGCTGTTCGCCTCCATGAGTCGGCGCAGTGTGGGCATGTCCACGGTGCTGTCGGCCGGTAACAGGGCAGATGTTTCAGGCAACGACATGATGCAGTACTGGGAAGATGACCCCAACACCCAAGCGTGCGCGCTGTACTTGGAGTCCATTGGAAATCCGCGAAAGTTCTCCCGGATCTCCCGCCGTCTGGCCAGAACCAAGCCCGTGATCGTAGCGAAGTCGGACTCTATGGGGCTCCGGCTGCCACCCGGGCATGCGGTCCGCACCACCCAGGCCCCAACCGGCGCACTCGACGCCATGCTGCGCCAGTCCGGAGTGGTGCGTGTGAACACCATTGAAGAACTCTCAGATGTGGCGCAGATCGTGGTGGGCCAGCCGCTACCTAAGGGCCCTGGCCTGGCGATCCTGGCCAACTCTGGTGCTCTCGGTGCTGTGGTGGCGGATTCTGCCGAAGAACAGGGACTCAAGGTTGCAGTGCTGAAGACATCACTGGTGTTGAATATGGGACAGTCGCGGGCCATGCCGCTGCTCAAACGAACCGTGCTGGATGCGCTGGCGCAAGAAGGTGCGGATTCGGCCATCGTGACGCTGCTACCGGTGGTGGGGTTGACCGTGGATACCATCGCGAAGACGTTGCAGGAGTGCTCGCAGGAATCAGGTAAACCGGTGATCGCCGTGTTTACAGGTATTTTTGAACCCTCCATCCACGTCAACCGGCAAATGGCCGGTTCGCTGCCAGCCTTCTCCAGTCCCGGTGGAGCCATTGCAGCGTTGGCGGCCGTTGTTCGTCACGCGCAATGGTTAACAGTGGAATCATCGGAATTTGAGCCACCCGCTGGTGTTGATTCCCAGGCTGTGGAAGACCTCTTGGACACGTGGCTGGAAGGTGTTTCCGGTGATGAGCTGGTCACGCTAAGCACCGAGCAGTCCCGAGAAATCCTGGGGCACTACGGTATTGACGTGTTGGAATCGGTGCCGTTCTACAGTGCCGAAGAGGCAGTGGTCAATGCCGAACGGCTGGGGTGGCCAGTGGCTATCAAAACCCTGGATTCGAGCCTGCGTCACCGTCTGGATCTAGGCGGGGTGCGGATCAACATTGAAACGGCGGACTCGCTCCGGCGCAATATCGTCCAGATGCGCAAATACTTAGAACCGTATGGGAAGAAAGATTTGGAGGTGCAGAGCATGGCCGAAGTGGGCCAATCGTGCACCTTGCGGGCCATTGAGGATCCGCTGTTAGGCCCTGTGATCTCCTTTGGCCTCTCCGGGGATGCCGTGAATCTTTTGGATGATTGGGCGCACAGGGTGCCGCCGTTATCGGCGGCGGACACCGCGGAGCTAATCCGTTCGCCCCGTGCCGCCGTGAAACTCTTCGGTTACGAGGGCCTGCCGGCAGGGAATGTGGCGGCATTGGAAGATCTTGTAGCCCGTGTGGCAATGCTCAAGGATGAACATCCCGAAGTTGCGCTGATTGAGTTCAAGCCGATTCTCGTGGGGCCCACCACCGTGACGGTATTGGCGGTGGATGTGCGGATTGGCAACCCCGCCCAACGAACGGACAGTGCCCGCAGAGCGATGAGGTCCTAAGCGCGTTTGGTGACCGGAAGGACGTTTGTGCCGCCAGTTCGCTTTCGCTGGCGGCAAAGTGCGAAAATGGACACCATGAACACCTTCGGAGCCGGCGCGCCGGCGAATATCAAGGGCCGCGATTTGGATGCCGCACTCCAGCGGTCTGGTTTTTATCCCCGGCTGGTTGCCGATGTGGTCAATGACGCCCTGGACAGCCAGGAGCCGCTGTCCCATTTGGTCCACCTCGAAACACACTTTGACCGCAACGAGGTGCACCGGCACATCACTGTTCTGGTACTGACCAGCGAAATGTTGGTCATCACCCATGTGGACGATCACCAACTCGATGAATCGGGGGAACAGATGGTGGCGCAGGTGTCCACCGAATCGGTGCCCGTGAGTCAAATCAATTCCGTGGTGTTGAGCTACATTTACGCCCAGCCGCAGGACTACAAGCCCTCCGACCCCGCCCGTGAGCTGACCTTGTCAATCGCATGGTCCGGGGGACAGCGGGTCGAGATGGGTCCGGCGTCGTGCGGGGATCCCAACTGCGACGCCGATCACGGCTACTCCGGCACCATCGTCCAAGAAGACATCGCGTTGCGTATCAGCGCCGAGGCCGAGGGTTTGCAGGCGGTGGCGGATGCGAAGGCCTTCGCTCGTGCACTGCGCGCCGTCAACACCGGAACCGTCACACCAGGCCACCCCGACGCGGGCGCCAGCCGATTCCCCGCATTCGGCGCACGATTGGGCCGTTCACATTACCGCCGATAACGCCGTGAGCGCCCCCGCGACCCTAGCGGCCACTGAAACCCTAGCTGCCACTGCCGCCAGTGAGGCCATGTTGGCCCGCCAAGTCGCTCTGCCTGGGGCGCCGGCCTACGGCAAAGCCAGCATTGGTGAGGTGCTCAGCAGTGCTGCAGCCGTGCTGGGTGCCAAGGAGTACACCAACGCTCTGAAATTGCCTGCGGCGAAAAGGATTTGCGTGGTGTTAGTTGACGGCTTGGGCAAGGCATTGCTCAAGCAGCGTGCCTCTCACGCACCTTTCTTGCGCGGGGTCTTGGCAGCTGATTCCGCCGGCGAGCACCCCCGCACCCTGCACGCCGCGTTTCCCAGCACCACCGCAACCTCCTTGACAGCGCTGGGTACCGGAGCCGTTCCGGGGGAGCACGGCATGGTGGGCTACGACGTGTTAGACCCCCGCCAAGACAAGGTGGTCAACCTGCTCGGCAACTGGGACGCTGGAGTCGATCCGTTTCGCTGGCAGCCGGTCCCGACAGTCTTTGAGCGGTTGTTGGGTCAGGTCCCTGCCACCACGGTGAGCTTGCCAAAGTTCGCCGACTCCGCCATGACGCAGGCCGCCCTGCGCGGTAGTCGTTTCAGTGGTGCCACTTCCACCCACGCCCGGGTAGAGCAGGCAGTTGAGGCGCTGGCCGCAACGCCCAGCGCGCTGGTGTACCTCTATTGGAGCGAGCTGGACAAGGCAGGTCATGCTTATGGCGCGGATTCGCCCCAGTGGGAACGGCAGCTAGAAGAGCTCGACGCCGGGATGAAGCGTTTGGCGGCCACGGTACCTGCGGACACCCTGATTTTGTTGACGGCCGATCACGGCATGGTGGATATCCCGCGCGCTGATCGCATTGACTATTCGGTGTTTCCTGAGTTGGTGGCCGGTGTCCGGCACACTGCGGGGGAGCCGCGCATGGTGCACCTGTATCTTGAACCCGGGTCGACCTCGGAGTCTCGTGATCAGCTCATGGCAGCCTGGCTGGAGCACTTCCAACGCAAGGCCTGGGTTGTGACCCGGGAACAAGCCATCGCTGCAGGGTACTTTGGGACGGTGAGCGATAGTGTGCGCGACCGCATTGGTGATGTGCTGATCTTGGCCCGGGAGTCTGTGGCTTTTTACGATCTGCGCCGCGTCCGGCTCCAAGCCATGGACGTGGTGGGCCAGCACGGTTCCATCACCAAGGCCGAACGAGAAGTGCCGCTACTGCGGATTCCCGTGACGGCGAAGAAAGCCAAAGGCAAGCGCCGCTGACACGGAGTGTTCGGTCTCGCAAAATGGGGTATGCGGTCACGCAAAGTTAGGCACGCACGCCAAGCAATTGCCGTATAACTGAATTCAAGAGAGCACGGGCCTGTAAAGACCGGCCCGTGCTCTCTTGAGTTGACCTGTGCTGGGGTTAGTCGCCCTTGGTACCGAAGACGATCTCGTCCCAGCTAGGCACACTTGAACGTTTGGGCTTGGCTGCGGCCTTGCGTTCCAGACGGGCTGCCACTTCGCTGTCGCTGGGCCCCGGGTCCTCGGTATCAGCCTTCAGTGCCGACGGATTCTGTGCTAACGCGGTTGGCGTTGATGCTGCATCCGCGGGTGTCGCCGCCTTCTGGACCTGCTGCAAGCGTCCCGTTGGCTCACCTGAGAGGACCACTTCACGGGTTTCAGTACTGACCTCGGCCACGCTATCTAAAGCGTCATCCGCCAGACGCGGTGCAAGCTGCAGGAACGGCAATTTCCTGAGCCGATCCCGCGCAGATTCTGGTTTTGAGCCTGACTCTGGAGCCGGTGCTGGTTCAGGATCGCCAGCATTGCTGTGGTCGGTGTCTTGGCCGTAGAGAGTTTCATCGCGCGGATGAGCGCCAGGAACGTGGGTGCCCAGCATGGCGGCGAGTTCGTCGTCCCCGGCCTCGTTGATTCCTAGTCGGACGCCGCGGCGGGACCGGAGCATGTCCAAAAGACCGTGACCAGCATAACCGGCGTCGGGCTCGGTGCCGCTTGCAGTACCTGCACTCTCACCTGTGGTGTCGGCAGGATCTGTTGTGGCTGCCTCGGCGGGGGAGGAGTCACCATCGCCGAAGTCCACAGTTTCGGCGGTGCTATTTTCGGTGCTGGTGCTGGTGCTGGTGCTGGTGCCGTCTGCGTCGACGTCGAATGGTTTGTCGGCTACCGCGGTGAGCCGGCGTTCTGGCACCGGGCTATCGAGGGGTTCGAGTTCACTGAGCTGCTGCGCCCAGCGGTTCGCGTTCTGCAGCGACTTGCGTCCGGCGTGGAAGCGCCACAAAGCAGGTGCGGGCTCTCCAATGCTGCTGGCCGCCCATTCGGTACCAGGCTCAAAATCTGCGCTGATAGTCCAAGCCCCGGCATGGTCACGCCAAGCATCCCAGCGCAGCGATGCCCTGTCGATGCCGAAAGCGGAAAGACGGAAGCGGACCATCTCTTCCAACGTGGTGGGTTCCTCATCCAGAGACGGCTTGGTGTTTGCCGAGGGCAAGGCCGAGGAAGCAACATGAACTTTTCGGGCCTGGCTGGCAATGTACTCTCGCTCGGCCAAGACCGGCCCCTCGTAGCGGCGCACTTGCTCTAGAGACAGACCGGACTGATCAGCAACATCGGTGGCGCTGGAGCCTGCACGGATCAAGGATTGGATCTCACGGGGCGTCATGCGGGCCCCGGGCTGGTTCAATCGAGGAGCGCGTTGACTGGTCCTGCCCACAGCCGTGCGCAGCGCCTCATCAAGGGGGAGAAGATAATTGTCCCCGTCGGGACCACTGAGCAGCAGGTGTTCGCCGTCGTCGTGGACACCCACTAGCCGTAAATCAGCCATGCCGTCCTCCAAAAAAGTCTCAATAGTTCACTTCAAAACTTTGCCACCGATACCGGTCAATTCCTACTACCGCTGTAGGCGTGGCGTGAGATGGCTGAAAAATCTGGCTGATTCTGCTCAGTCAACCCCCGCCGCGCTCCTCGAGGTTGTTCTGCTCCGTGGTGAACTAAGAAGTTCTCTGTGGAACTTCGCGGTGGTCAAACTTAAGCCTGCTGCGAACGTGGGGTGCGCCATGGCTGCCAGGAATGCCAACAGGCTTTAAGGTATTGGCTGTATTAAGCCGGATCGGTATTTGGCGGGACAGAGAAAAGAGAACACGTATGAACACCGGAACTCGCCAGCACCACAGAGCCCGTCGAGCTGGCCGGGGGCCGGTCTCCGTGGTTGCCGTGATTGACCCCGCCGAGATTGAACTGGCAGATAGCTACGAACTGCCCGGTGCTGAGCTAGCTCCCGAAGAGCAGGCCTTGGAAATCATCGCCGAACAGGCCGACGAGTTCACCTGTAGCGGTTGTTTCTTGGTGCGGCACCGCTCACAACTTGCTAAGGAAAAACAGGGCATGAAGTACTGCCGAGATTGCGAAGGTTAACTTTTCCAAGCCCGTTAGCTTCCCTTAGGCTCCCTTACCGCGTAGCGCAGCAGCCAAGTACTCGGGGTTGCGTGAAGACGTGAGCCAGTAGGGTGTCCGGTCCTCCGGGTCAAGGATTTCAATTTTCACCACGGGCTTGATCCAGCCGCGGATGCAGAGGTAAGCCAAACCGTTGAGCTTTATACCGCGCTGCGCGGTGGCGTCCTCGCCAAAATGGACACTGACCTCGCCAACAAATTTCCGTTCAATCTGTGCCCGGCCCACCTGAAGGGTGTCTTCGGTGACAGCAATCTTGGGGGTCGAGGTGACCAACACCACGATCTGGAGCGCCAGCAAAACGCCGAAAGCCACGAACCCGGCCTCGATACTGATGGGTACGAAGATCAGAATTCCTGCTGCCGAAAGTCCCACCACAATCACCCAAGCCCATAGGTTTGGCCAAAGTTTCTCGGTGTAGGTGGCCGCGGCCGAGGAAGGGGAAGTGGCGCTGTGGGGAGATGTTGATGACATGGGACCAGCTTTTCATCTTTTCGTGAGTAATTCACCTTGGTCCGCAGAGCGCGAACGCGGGCAGTGCCCAGCGCTTCGGGATAGAGTGTCCTGTTGTGACCGATGAGACTTTCCCCGCAAACCCAGCCAGTGATCCCGCGAGCCCTGTTGTTCAGGTGCAACTGCACATGCTCGACGCCGGGATCGAACCTCCCAGCTACGCCCACCCAGGTGATGCCGGAGCCGATCTGCGCAGCCGCATCGACCTGCTCTTAGCCCCGGGCGAACGCGCACTAGTGCCCACGGGCGTGAGCATTGCTTTGCCCTTTGGTTTCGTAGCCTTGATCCACCCGCGCTCCGGGCTGGCCACCAAACACGGCCTGACCATTGTCAATAGCCCCGGAACGGTCGATGCCGGGTACCGCGGCGAGATTTCCGTAACCTTGTTAAACACCGACGCGCACCATTCCATCTCCCTGTCCCGGGGCGATAGAATTGCACAAATGGTGATCCAGCGTGTGGAAACCGCCACGTTCATCGCCGTGGCGGAACTGCCCGATTCTGTGCGCGGCACCGGCGGATTTGGTTCCACCGGCGGCTTTTCCCCGTCGAATAATGCACCAGCGTTCAATTAATCGCTGATCCTTTCGTTTCCATACTTTTACTTCCATACTTTTACAAGGAGTCTTAATTCCCATGGCATTTGGGTTCGGTAAGAAAAAGAACAACGGCTCAGAGGAGTCCGCAGCAACCACCTCCGGTGCCCTTGGGGCGTCGGCGGACACTGACACCACGACTGGATCCGTCGAGAGCGCCGCAGCCATGCTGAATCTGCCGCCGGACCCGGCAGATACCGCTTACGACAGGGCCGTTCATGGACCTCTGGATGTCAGCGAAATTGAGAACACCGATGGTTATGTGGACCTCGGCGCCTTGTTGGTGACACCGCGGGAGGGGCTCTCCCTGCGCTTGGAAGTGGAAGAAAACACCCAGCGCGTTATTGCTGTGACTCTCGATCTGGACGGATCCAGCTTGCAGTTGCAGGCCTTCGCAGCCTCACGTTCGGAGCCGCTGTGGCGCGATATTCGTGAGCAGATCGGACTCTCGGTGGGCTCACAGGGCGGCGAAATTGAGATTCTTGACGGCACTTTTGGTAAGGAAGTACTAGCAAAGGTTCCCGCTCAGAGCGACGATGGATCCAAGGGTTTCAGAGTGGCCCGCTTCATCGGTGTTGATGGTCCGCGGTGGTTCTTGCGTGGTGTCCTGGGAGGGTCCGCGGCCGTGGACAGCGAAGCGGCCTTGGTCTTGGAAGACTTGTTCCGTGGCGTTGTTGTAGCCCGTGGCGAAGTGCCACTGCCTCCCCGCGACTTGCTACTGTTGCGTCTGCCCAAGGATGCAGTAGCTGCCGCACAAGGAGTTTCAGGCCCCGACATGGGTGCCGCCCAGGGTGGCTCTCCCTTGGAGCGCGGCCCTGAAATCACAGCGATTGGCTAGCATTGTCTCCTGTTGAGCAAGGCGACTGGACGGAGGCAACTCCCATCGCAGAGTTGCCTCCGCGTGGACGGGCAGTGTGCACCGGTGTGATCGATGCAATCACGATCATGCCTGTCACTCTCGCACCCACCTACAGGGCTATCCTGAGCGACACCATGCTCAAGGAAGGCGGTTCGTCTCGGGTGGATCAGTTGCGGGTGGATCAGAACCGTGGCAGCCACCGCTTGCGTCTAGTGTGGCTGGGCCGGCGGCGTGTGCCCGGCATCGGCGCCGGAGTTCGGCTACGGGTTGAAGGAATGGTCTCTCTGCATGAAGGACTGCCCACTATGTACAACCCTCGCTACGAGATCATTGGAATCCAGGAGAGCTAGTTGAGCCAGCAGAACCCCGAAGAACATAAGCCAGAGCAGCCAGCTCACTCAGGTCAGCCTGAGCCGTCTCCCCAGTCAGAAACACTGAATCAGTCGGGTCCAAAGACCAGTGGCGGGTTCGCGGAGATCGCCCAGGAAATGGCCGCCAAGAACCCGTTGGCCCGCAAAGATAACGGCCACATTGATCTTTTGGCTGCCGCTGGTGGCATGAGGGGTATCGCCGAAAGCGTTTTGCCGGGGCTGGTTTTTCTGGTGGCGTTCACATTGACCCGGGACCTGACGATTGCCCTAGTTGGCTCGGTGGCGGTGGCCGCGATCTTTCTCGTTGCCCGACTCATCCAGCGCACACCCCTGACGCAGGCGCTGGCCGGCATTGCCGGCGTCGCGCTTTCAGCGTTCTTGGCGATGAAGACCGGCAAAGCCGAGAACTTCTACACCATCGGTTTCGTCACGAATGCCGCCTACATTGCCGCCATGGTGGTCTCCATCGCCGTGCGCTGGCCGATTCTGGGGCTGCTCTTCGGCTACGCCCGGAATGAGGGCGTTCGGTGGCGTGAGATGCCGGATCGGCTGCGCGCCTACCGCGTTGCCACCTGGATCTTAGTCGGCGTCATGGCCGCCCGGCTGGCGGTGCAATTGCCGCTGTACTTCGCAGGAGCCGTGGACGCACTCGGTGCCATGCGCCTGATCATGGGAGTTCCGCTGTACGCCTTTGGGCTCTGGGTTGCCTGGCTCATCAGCCGTCCGGTCACCGAGCTCACTGCCGAAACTAAAGCTCCCGCTACAGACGGCTAGCTCCCTAGCTGCGAAGCAGACTCCGCAGCTCATCTTCTGCCGCGATGGTGCTGATAAAGAACAGCTCATCGCCAGCTTCAACGACGTCGTCAGGGCTCGGGGTAATGGGTGCTTCATCCCGCAGAATGGCCACGAGCGTGGAATCTTGCGGCCACAAGATTGCACCCACGGTTGAGCCAATCACGTGGGAATCGCCAGGAACAGTGAACTCCACGAGTGAGGCAACACCGGCCTGCAGGGTCAGCAGCCGCACCAGGTCCCCAATCTCCACCGCTTCCTCCACAAGGGCCGTCATGAGCCGCGGGGTGTTCACGGCAACGTCAACGCCCCAGGAATCATCGAACATCCAATCGTTCTTGGGGTTGTTGACCCGGCCCACGGTGCGGCCCACTCCGAATTCTGACTTCGCAAGCAAGGAGACCACCAAGTTGACCTTGTCGTCTCCCGTGGCGGAAACAACCACGTCAGCCTCTTCCAGTTTGGCTTCGCGTAAGGTGCTGATCTCACAAGCGTCACCCACCAGCCAGCGGGCACCGCGCAACCCGCTTTTGCCGATAACCTCCGGCTTGGGATCGATTAAGAGCACCTCGTGCCCGTTGGAGAGCAGCTCTTTGGCAATGGAGCAGCCCACACTGCCCGCCCCAACAATTACCACCAACATGCTAAATCTCCTTCAGGGGGGCTGCTGCCAAAATACGTGTCACATCGGCTGAACGGGAGCTGGCCACCATGGCGTGGACCGTATCTCCTTGCTGGTAGCTGGTATCTGCCCGTGGCAAGATTCCTTCACCGAAACGCGTCAAATAAGCCACCCGGACATCGGCAGCTTGTTCCATCTCCGCAATGTGATGGCCAATCCACTTCGGGTGCGGTGCCAGTTCGCACAAGAACAGACGCCCTGATGGTTCCCGGAAATCACCTTTGATAGCGGTTTCAGGCAAAATTCGACGCAACACTTGATCGGCACTCCAGCGCACAGCAGCCACCGTGGGAATCCCAAGGCGCTGGTAGATCTCAGCCCGGCCGGGATCGTAGATGCGGGCTACAACGTGTTCCACATGGAAGGTTTCCCGGGCTACGCGGGTAGCGAGGATATTGGAGTTGTCTCCACTGGAGACGGCTGCAAAGGCGTAGGCGTTTTCAATGTCCGCCTCCTTCAGGGTGTCCTGGTCAAAGCCAACCCCTGTGATTTTGCGGCCACCAAAGCCGGTGCGCAGGCGGCGGAATGCCCGTTCGTCCTGGTCAATGATGGCCACCGAGTGGCCAAAATCTTCCAAAGCATGGGCCAAGGTTGCGCCCACTCGCCCGCAACCCATGATCACGAAATGTGCCATTCACGCTCCCTGTCGTGGCGGACCCCGGCGTGATTGCCGGTGCCGCGAATGTCTAGTGCTTTTCTAAGCTGTGCGGGTACCAATTTCACGCCCCGTCTAGCCCCGCGGTCAAGTCGGGACTACCAATGCGCTTGCCTGTCACTGCCCCACCAGTGTGTCATGCACCCGCGCTCACGGGTGGGCGCCGGGCGGGTGCGCCTTTCTGGTGCTAGCGTTACCCGCGTGCTGAATTTTTTCAACGCGTTCAAACGCGTCCTGGTGGGGCGTCCGTTCCGCAACGACAAGCTGTCTCATACGCTGCTGCCCAAGCGAGTTGCGCTGCCCGTTTTCGCCTCCGACGCGCTCTCTTCTGTGGCGTACGCGCCGGATGAAATTCTGCTGACCCTGGCACTGGCCGGTGTGGCCGCGGTGTCCCTCTCACCTTGGGTGGGGCTGGCCGTCATGGTGGTACTGCTGACGGTGGTGGCCTCCTATCGCCAGAACGTGCACGCCTACCCCTCCGGTGGTGGTGACTATGAGATTGCCACGGTGAATTTGGGCAAACGGGCAGGGCTAACTGTTGCCTCTGCACTCATGGTGGACTACGTCCTGACGGTGGCCGTGTCCATGTCTTCGGCAGCACACTACCTAGCCACTGCAATACCTGGGTGGCATGATGCCCAAGCCATGATCGCCGTGATCGGTGTCATTATTCTCGCCCTGGTGAATCTGCGCGGCGTGCGTGAAGCCGGCACCGTATTCGCCGTCCCCACGTACATTTTCATGTTCTGCATCTTCTCCATGACCGCGGCTGGGATCTTCCAAGCAGCAACGGGAACACTGGGGAGGGCTCCGTCGGCCGATTTTGAGATAGTGCCCGAGGCCGCCTTCAACCAAGGCCTCGTTGGACTCGCGGGGGCGTTCTTGCTGTTGCGCGCCTTCTCCTCCGGCGCCGCCGCGCTGACTGGCGTAGAGGCCATCAGCAACGGGGTGCCCAGCTTCCGCCAACCCAAGAGCAAGAATGCAGCCACTACCTTATTGCTATTGGGCGCTATTGCCGCCGGCATGATGGCCAGTATTTTGTTCCTGGCCAACGCCATCAGTGTGCACATTGTGGCGGACCCGCACACAGAATTCCTGGTCGATGGTGTGGCCCCACCCGTGGACTATGTGCAGAATCCTGCCATTAGCCAAATTGCCTCCACCATTTTTGGCGCCGGTTCCATCCCGTTCTTCATCATGGTGGCGGCCACGGGTGCCATTTTGGTGTTCGCTTCCAACACCGCCTTCAACGGTTTCCCGGTGTTGGCCTCCATCCTGGCCAAGGACGGCTACCTGCCCAGGCAACTGCGTACGCGAGGCGACAGGCTCGCTTTCAGCAACGGCGTGCTGTTGCTGGCCGTGGGCGCCATTGTGCTGATCGTGGCCTTCAACGGCGATGTCACCCGGCTGATCCAGCTCTACATAGTGGGCGTGTTCATCTCCTTCACCGCCAGTCAACTAGGCATGATCCGGCATTGGGGGCGCGAGCTGCTCAAAGTCAGAGACAAGTCCATCCGGTTCCGGATAAAGCGTTCCCGGGTGATCAACACCATTGGCTTCAGTATGACGCTGACGGTGCTACTCATTGTGTTGGTGACGAAATTTGAACAGGGTGCCTGGATTGCGCTCTTGGCGATGTCCGTGCTGTTCGTAATCATGTGGAGCATTCGGTCGCACTACGACAACGTGGCCAAGGAGCTTGCGGTGGAGACCGATTCGGCGGTGAGGGCGCTACCAGCCCGGATTCATGCGGTGATCTTGGTCTCGCATGTGCGCAAACCCGTCATGCGAGCGATCGCCTTCGCCCGCGCGTCAAGGCCCTCCACACTGGAAGCCATCATCGTGGATTTGGATTCTGCCGAGACTGAGGAGACCATCGCGGATTGGGAGCGGCTCTCTATCCCGGTACCGTTGACTGTGTTGGCGAGTCCTTACCGGGAAACGTTGACGCCGCTGATCAACCACATCAAGGACATGCGCAAGAATTCTCCGCGTGACTTGATCGTGGTGTACATCCCGGAATACGTGGTGGGCAAATGGTGGGAGCAACTGGTGCACAACCAGACTGCCCTGCGCATTAAGACGCGGTTGCATTTTGAACCCGGAGTAGTGGTTGCCAGTGTGCCGTGGCAACTGAAGTCCTCCACCGACGCAAAGAAATATCAGGAATAAAACTTATGAGCGAGCCCACCAGCACCACAGCCCTCACCGTGACCGTAGGCCCGGTGGCCCATGGTGGCCATTGCGTTGCCCGACATGATGGACGCGTCATTTTTGTGCGTCACGCCATTCCCGGCGAGACCGTAGAGATTTCCCTGACCGAGCACGATGACGATTCCAAGTTTTGGCGCGCAGATGTCACTGCCGTCGTGGACTCCTCGCCCGAACGTGTGGCCCACTTTTGGCCCGAAGCCGACGCATTGCGCGCCGGAGCCCGCCGCGGTTCACCCATCGGTGGCGCCGAGTTCGGTCACATCTCCCGCAAGGGCCAGCTTGAGCTGAAGACCGCAGTGGTTCGCGAGCAGCTCGAACGCTTGGGTGGCTTGTCCGCCGACGCCGTTGATGCCCTCTTTGAAGTGGGTGTTGAGGATGTAGATACCAAGGGCACCGCCGAGCAGCAGGCAGGTTTGGGCTGGCGTACACGCGTTGGGTTCGCCGTGACCCCTTCCGGAAAATTGGGCATGCATGCCCACCGCTCGCACAGTATTCTTCCCATTCAGGAAATGCCGCTGGCTCTTCCGGCCATCAATGAGCTGCGTCTGTGGGAAATTGATTTCACCGGCATTGACCGCATTGAAGTTGCTGCTCCCGCTAACGGCTCCGGGGTTCTGGTGCTGTTGGCACCGGTTCACGGCCTCAGCGATAAGGCCGCCGGTGGTGCCGTCAAGCGTATTGCCCGCTCCTTGGCGGCCCTTCCCACACCTCCCTCGGTCGCCCGTTGGAACCCTGAAAACAGTGCTATTGAAGTAGTCACCGGCCGCGGCTGGGTCAAGGAAACCACCGACGATCACGAGTTCCGTGTCACCGGTGACGGCTTCTGGCAGATCCACCGCAAGGCCCCCAAAGTTCTGACAGATGCAGCTTTGGGTTACTTGTTGCAGGGCGGCTACCTCAACGATGGCGCCGACGTGGCAGATCTCTACGCAGGCGCTGGCCTGTTCACCGCCCCGCTCGCTGACGCCGTGGGCTCCGACGGTAGCGTTCTCTCGGTAGAAGGTTCCCCGGGCACCAGCCGGGATGCACGCAAAAATCTGCACGCCAGCGAACAGGTCGAGATCCTGCAGGGCCGGGTGGAAAAGATCCTCGGTACCCAATCCCGAGCGTCGCACACCGAAGCCGGACAGCGGCGCCGTTTTGACGCCGTCGTACTTGATCCGCCGCGCGCAGGTGCAGGCAAGGCCGTGGTCCGGGCATTGGTGGCCACAGCACCTAAAGCCATCGCCTACGTTTCCTGCGATCCGGCGGCGTTCGCCCGCGATGTTAAGTACTTCGCCAACGCTGGCTGGAAGGTTGAGAAACTGCGCGCCTTCGATCTGTA
This sequence comes from Arthrobacter sp. Sr24, assembly GCF_054511175.1. Classification (NCBI taxonomy): domain Bacteria; kingdom Bacillati; phylum Actinomycetota; class Actinomycetes; order Micrococcales; family Micrococcaceae; genus Arthrobacter; species Arthrobacter sp. Sr24. The sequence goes on from NZ_JBTNDB010000005.1 coordinate 174,820, forward strand.
CCCGCACACGCACCACGTAGAAACTGTGGCTCTCTTGGTGCCCGCAAGCGCAACCGCAACCGCAACCGCAACCGCATCGGCACCCAGCCGGGACTAGGAGCAGTACGGTCTTGAACCAAACGGCAGACAAGGCGCGGCCGCCCCGGCGAGATCTCGCACGCAATAAGCCCAAGAGCACGCTCCTCGCTGAGCGGCGTGAGGAACACCGCCGGGCCGCCATGGCTGCTGCTCGCGCGGGTCTGGCGCCGGTGGACCCGATCGCCCTGGAGCGGTCCGGGCTGAACGCCTCACAGGTGCAAGAACGCCGTGCAGCTGAACTGAGCAATGTGGTAGCTCACGAGAGCAGCCGCAGCATCTGGGCGATTGTGCGGGCCAACGTTTTCACCTTGTTCAATACAGTGTTGGGCAGTTGCCTGGTGCTGGTGTTGGTGGTGGGAGACCCGCGCGATGCGCTGTTTGGATTCATTGTGGTGGCCAATGCCGCCATTGGCGTGGTGCAGGAATACCGGGCCAAACGCACGCTGGACAAGCTCGCGGTGCTGCACGCGCCGCGGGCCAGGGTGTTGCGAGGCGGTTTGGAATTGGAAATGGCCGTGGCCGAGGTGGTGCATGACGATGTGCTGCTGTTACGCACGGGGGATCAGGTACCGGCTGACGCCACCATTTTGTTCTCCGAAGCGCTGGAAATTGATGAATCGCTGCTGACAGGGGAGTCTGATCCCGTTGCTAAGTCCTTGGGGGATGCGGCACTTTCCGGATCGGCCGTGGTGGCCGGTTACGGAAGTGCGCGGGTTCATGCAGTGGGGGCGGAGTCGTACGCGTCTGCGCTGACAGCCGAGGCTCGTCGCTTCTCGCTGGTGAATTCGGAGATCCGCAACTCCATCAACCGCATCATCTTGTACATTGCTTGGGCGTTGATCCCCATTATTTTGCTGGTCATCAACGGGCAGATGAGCGCGCACGGAGGTTGGAGTGCCGCCATTGCCACGGGGGACTGGCGGATAGCTGTGGTCAGTGCCGTGGCCAGCATTGTCGCCATGATCCCGGAAGGGCTGGTGCTCTTGACCAGCATCTCCTTCGGGATGGCCGCTGTATCACTGGCCCGCCAACAAGTGCTAGTTCAGGAACTGCCAGCCGTTGAAGGCCTGGCCCGGGTGGACATGGTCTGTTTGGACAAAACCGGAACTCTGACCGAAGGCAGCATGGAATTGGCGGACACCACGGTGTTTGCCCCTGTCCCCGGGTGGGAAGCGGTTCTTGCTTGGCAGGGCGCTCATCCTAATGCCAACGCCACGGCTGCGGCCATGGTCAACTCCTATACCGCAGCCCCGGAACAGCTCCCGATCTCCGAGGTCCATTTCAGCAGTGCCCGCAAGTACAGTGCCGTCAGCTTTGGTGCGGGACCCGCGGCCGGAGACTGGGTCTTGGGCGCCCCGGAAGTGGTTCTCGCCGAAGGCAGCCACCCCGAGGCGTTGGCGGCCTCTTACGACGCGTCAGGGAAAGGGCTACGAGCCGTGGTCCTGGCGCACCGCGAGTTACCAGCGGCGGTGAGCGATCCGGCGTCGAACATCACTGGCGCAGGAGAAGCGTCAACTGGCATGCCGGAAGCAGAGGCAGAATTCAGTCTCGCCGGCCTCCAACCAGTAGCGCTGCTGGTTTTCCGTGAACGGGTCCGCCCAGACGCCGGCGCCACTTTGGAATACTTCCGGGAGCAGGGGGTGGAGCTGAAGATCATCTCCGGTGACAACCCTCGCACGGTGGCCGCAGTGGCCCGTGACGTCGGGTTTATCTTTGACGGTGACGGATATGACGCGCAAGATCTGCCAGATGACCTCGAAGCGTTGGCAGATGTTCTGGAGCGCGAAAGCGTCCTGGGCCGTGTGACCCCGGAACAGAAAAAGTCCATTGTTCAGGCCTTGCAGAGCCGTGACCACGTCGTGGCCATGACCGGCGACGGCGTCAATGACGCACTGGCGCTCAAGCATGCCGACATTGGTATCGCCATGGGCAGCGGCGCTGCTGCCACGAAGGCCGTCTCACGTTTGGTGTTGCTTGATGGCCAGTTCAGTCACCTGCCCTCCGTGGTGGCTGAAGGGCGTCGGGTGATCGCCAATGTGGAGCGCGTGGCTAACCTCTTCCTGACCAAAACCACGTATGCCATCATCATTTCCGTGGTCATTGGGATCCTCATGTGGCGCTACCCGTTCCTCCCTCGGCAGCTCTCCATTGTGAGCTCCATGACCATTGGTATTCCGGCCTTTTTCCTAGCGTTGCTGCCCAATGCGCGCCGCTACCAGCCAGGTTTTCTGCGCCGTACGCTGATGTTCGCCATCCCTTCTGGAACCATCGTGGCCGCGTGCATCATGGCCGTCTACTCCTATGCGTTGACCTTCCCGAACCCGTCCTTGAGCGGGGAATTGTTGATCCGTGAGGCGCAGACTGCAGCCACCATGACGGTCTTGCTGGTTGCATTGTGGGTGCTGGGTGCGCTGGCAAGGCCCTTCGATAAGTGGCGGGCCCTGTTGGTGACCGCCATGGTGGTGGGGCTTGCGCTAGTCATGGCAGTGCCCTTCGCCCGCAACTTCTTTGCCCTTGATATCCCCAGTGGCGGGCTGTTAGCGGCTACGCTTACGGTAACTGCGGCAGGATGCGTAGCGATCGAATTGCTCTACCGTTTCTTGAAGCGGCGCGGAGCGGTGTCCGAGCGCGAGTAAGGCCTGCCTAACTGGCGTACATCCCCGTGCGTGACAAAGATAAAAGTAGTGGCGAGAGGAGTCCATCGATGACTAATGTGGACAGCTTCGGTTCCAAAGGCGTACTTAATGTAGCCGGTACCGAATACGAGATTTTCCGACTGAACTCGGTAGAAGGCGCCAAGAGCCTTCCGTTCAGCCTCAAGGTATTGCTTGAGAACCTTTTGCGCACCGAAGATGGTGCGAACATTACAGCCGACCACGTCCGTGCGTTGGCAGGTTGGGATCCGAATGCGGAGCCCGACACCGAAATTCAGTTCACCCCGGCCCGTGTCATCATGCAGGACTTCACCGGAGTTCCCTGCATTGTTGACTTGGCCACCATGCGTGAAGCCGTCAAGGAACTCGGTGGGGATCCCACCCGAGTCAACCCGTTGGCACCTGCCGAAATGGTCATTGACCACTCTGTGCAGATCGATGTTTTCGGTAACTCCAATGCCGTAGAGCGCAACATGGAGATTGAATACCAGCGCAACGGTGAGCGTTACCAGTTCCTGCGCTGGGGCCAGACCGCCTTTGAAGACTTCAAGGTAGTCCCCCCGGGCATGGGCATTGTGCACCAGGTCAACATTGAGTACTTGGCCCGCACCGTTATGACCCGTACGGTCGACGGCGTTTTGCGCGCCTACCCGGACACCCTGGTCGGCACCGACTCACACACCACCATGGTCAACGGCCTGGGCGTGCTGGGTTGGGGCGTTGGCGGCATCGAAGCCGAAGCCGCCATGCTGGGCCAGCCCGTCTCCATGCTGATTCCGCGCGTTGTGGGCTTCAAGCTGACCGGTGAAATCCCGGCCGGTGCAACCGCAACCGACGTGGTTCTGACCATCACCGAACAGCTGCGTAAGCACGGCGTCGTTGGTAAGTTCGTGGAATTCTACGGCGAAGGCGTATCGGCTGTGCCGTTGGCTAACCGTGCAACCATCGGTAACATGAGCCCGGAGTTCGGCTCCACGGCTGCCATGTTCCCGATTGACTCCGTCACGGTTGACTACTTGCGCCTGACTGGCCGCTCGGAAGAGCAGCTGGCCCTAGTTGAGGCTTACGCCAAGGAGCAGGGCCTCTGGCACGATCCTTCGGTAGAGATCCAGTTCTCCGAGTACCTCGAGCTGGATTTGTCCACGGTGGTTCCCTCCATCTCAGGCCCCAAGCGCCCGCAGGACCGCATTGAACTGACCAACTCCAAGGCACAGTTCCGCTCTGACCTGAACAACTACGTTGCTGCTGACGCGCACGCTGACGGCAACACGGTGGACGAGTCTCTGGAAGAGTCCTTCCCGGCCTCCGACGCCCCGTCGTTCACTCACGCGGACGCTCACACCCATGACACCGAGCGCACAGTGGTTTCCGCTGCTGCCGGTGCCAATGGCCGTGTGTCAGCTCCGATCCATGTGAAGAACGAATCGGGCGTTGAGTTCGAGCTCGATCACGGTGCAGTCTCGATTGCCTCGATCACCTCTTGCACCAACACCTCCAACCCTTCAGTGATGCTCGCTGCAGCCGTACTGGCCCGCAACGCCGTCAACAAGGGTCTGTTGTCCAAGCCGTGGGTTAAGACCTCCGTGGCTCCGGGCTCCAAGGTTGTCACCGACTACTACGAGAAGTCAGGACTTGTTCCGTTCCTGGAAAAGCTGGGCTTCTACACGGTTGGTTACGGCTGCGCTACCTGCATCGGTAACTCCGGCCCGTTGGACACCGAAGTTTCAGCAGCTATTGCTGAAAACGATCTGTCCGTGACCGCAGTGCTTTCCGGTAACCGTAACTTCGAAGGCCGCATCAACCCGGACGTCAAGATGAACTACTTGGCCTCACCGCCGCTGGTTATCGCTTACGCTCTGGCTGGTTCCATGGACTTCGATTTCGACAACGATGCTCTGGGTCAGGATGCCGACGGCAACGACGTCTTCCTTGCCGATATTTGGCCGAACCCGGTAGAGGTCCAGGAAGTCATGGACGCCTCGATTGACCGCGAGATGTTCACCAACTCCTACGCCACCATCTTCGATGGCGACGATCGCTGGAAGGCTCTGGAAACTCCCGAAGGCAACGTCTTTGAATGGGATCCCAAGTCCACCTACGTTCGGAAGCCCCCGTACTTCGAGGGCATGAAGGCAGAAGCCGATCCGGTGACCGACATTGCCGGTGCACGCGTTCTGCTCAAGCTGGGCGATTCAGTCACCACCGATCACATCAGCCCTGCAGGCTCCTTCAAGTCCGAAACCCCGGCCGGTCAGTACTTGCTGGCCAACGGTGTGGAGCGCAAGGACTTCAACTCCTACGGTTCACGCCGTGGAAACCATGAGGTCATGATTCGCGGTACCTTCGCGAACATCCGTATCCGCAACCAGATCCTGGACAACGTCGAAGGTGGCTTCACTCGCGACTTCACCCAGGCTGACGGTCCGCAGGCGTACATCTACGATGCGTCCGTCAACTACCAGGCTGCCGGCATCCCGCTGGTTGTTCTGGCCGGTAAGGAATACGGCTCCGGCTCATCCCGTGACTGGGCTGCCAAGGGCACCGCACTGTTGGGTGTCAAGGCAGTTGTCGCCGAAAGCTACGAGCGCATCCACCGCTCCAACCTCATCGGCATGGGCGTTCTGCCCCTGCAGTACCCGGCCGGCGTCAACGCCGAATCACTGGGTCTGACCGGCACCGAGACGTTCTCCGTCGAAGGCGTCACCGAGCTGAACAACGGCACCACGCCGAAGACGCTCAAGGTCACTGCTGTTGCGCAGGACGGCACCACCGTTAGCTTCGATGCCGTTCTGCGCATCGATACCCCCGGTGAAGCCGACTACTACCGCAACGGCGGCATCCTGCAGTACGTGCTGCGCCAGATCACCGCAGCTAAGTAGCTGGATCTGCCGTGTTCAGCCCCGTGTGGTTGATCACTGTGTAGCAAGTTGATAGTGAGAAATGCCGCCGTTTGAGGCTTTCGCTATGGTGTGAACCATAGCGAGAAGCGGAAACGGCGGCATTTCTCGTAGTGCGTGGACTAGGTTATTGCCGTAGACACGATATTGTTAGACGTTGACCGAGCACCAGGAGGTACCCGTGGGACTTTTAGAATTCATCACGCACCCGCGTGACCTGAGCCGGCTCAGTGAGCACCAAATGGAGGAGCTGGCCCAAGAAATTCGGGATTTCCTCATCTCCAACGTCTCCCAGACAGGCGGCCACTTAGGTCCTAACCTGGGTGTTGTGGAGTTGACCTTAGCCATTCACCGAATCTTTGACTCTCCTCGCGACAGCGTTGTTTTCGATACCGGGCACCAGTCATATGTCCACAAATTGGTGACGGGCCGCCATGACTTTTCCGCCTTGCGCCAGCAGGGCGGGCTCTCCGGCTACCCTGAACGGGCCGAATCTGAGCACGATATTGTGCAGAGTTCACACGCTTCCTCCTCTCTGTCTTGGGCCGACGGCATTGCCCGCGCTCACCAGCTCCGCGGCGAGGATGACCGCTACGTGGTTGCCGTCATCGGTGACGGCGCCCTGACTGGTGGCATGACGTGGGAGGCCATTAATAACATTGCCGCCGACAAGGACCGCAAAGTGGTGATCGTTGTCAACGACAATGGCCGCTCCTACGCTCCGACCGTGGGCGGTTTTGCAGATTACCTGGCGTCGTTGCGCCCCGCTATTGACCACGTGCGCACCCACAAGAAGTATGAAGCGTCCATGTACTGGGGCAAGAAGCGCCTTCAAGATGGCAACGCGGCTGGCCGTTTTGTGTACAAGAGTTTGCACGCCGCAAAGAAGGGCGTCAAAGACTGGTGGGCACCGCAAGGGCTCTTTGACGATCTCGGCATGAAGTACGTGGGCCCGGTGGACGGCCACGACGAAAAGGCCATGGAAGCTGCCCTGCAGCTGGCCAAAAACTACGCTGGACCCGTCATTGTGCATGCGTTCACGGAGAAGGGCCGCGGCTACGCCCCTGCCCGCGCCGATGAGGACGATCAATTCCACGCCGTGGGAGTCATCAACCCCGAAACGGGCCGTGCGCTCACAGCAGCCAGTGGCAAGTCTTGGACGAGTGTTTTCGGTGAGGAAATCACCAAGATTGCCGAAGAACGCGAAGACATTGTGGCCATTACCGGTGCCATGTTGCTGCCCATGGGCCTGGCTGGATTTGCTGCAAAGTACCCGGATCGTGTCATCGATGTTGGCATTGCCGAACAGCATGCCGTCACCATGGCCGCTGGCATGGCCTTCGGTGGGATGCACCCGGTCGTGGCCATTTACGCCACGTTCCTCAACCGCGCCTTCGATCAGCTGCTCATGGACGTTGCCTTGCATCAGGCCGGCGTCACCATCGTGCTGGACCGTGCCGGTGTGACCGGGCCTGACGGTCCTAGCCACCACGGCATGTGGGACATGTCCATGTTGCAGATCGTTCCCGGTCTCCACTTGGCTGCACCGCGGGACGCCGAGAGGCTGCGCGAGGAACTTCGCGAAGCTGTCGCCATCTCCGACGCCCCCAGCGTAGTGCGCTACTCCAAGGGACAGGTGGGTCCGGAAATTGTGGCCCTAGAGCGCTTGTACGACGGCGTCGACGTCCTGGCCCGCTCGGCCCACGACATGCCCGGTGCAGGTGTGGACCCGCAGCCCGATGTGCTGATTGTCAGCGTCGGTGCCATGAGTGAACTGTCCCTGGATGTGGCCAACCGCATTGGCGCCCAAGGCATAAGCTCCACCGTGGTTGATCCGCGCTGGGTTCTGCCCGTGCCGCGTTCCATTGTTCAGTTGGCCTCACAGCACCGGATCGTCATTGTGGTTGAAGACGGTGTGCGTGCCGGCGGTGTGGGCTCACGGATTCGTCAGGAATTGCGGGCAGCTGGCATCGATACGGCCTTGAATGAGGTGGGTCTGCCCGTAGAATTCCTTGCCCATGGTACTCGTGGCGAGGTTCTGGAACGTGTGGGATTGACGGCACAGCGGGTGGCGCAGGACGTCGTCGAACAGGTCCTTGGCACCAAGGTTCCCTTCGCCCGCCCGCTGCCCGGCCAGCCCGCGCCTCGCACAGGGCAGATGCCGATCCTGTGAGCGTTGCGCATGAGTTAGGGGCCCGGCAGAGCGTGGTGGATCTGCCGCAACCTGGCGATTTGGTGGTGGCCCGCAACCGCAAGTACGACGGCGGCGCCCACTGGGTTGTTCCCGGGCGTCACCTCGGCACGGACGAGCACGGTCATTGGGTCTTTCAGGGCACGCACGAATTCATTTCCCGGCCTGGTGCGGCGTTGTACACCGAATCGGACGCCATCTTCTTGATCCCGCACACCGGCGATTGGGTGGCGACGTTCTTCGATGCAGCCCACCCGCACGGCGTGGAGCTCTACATCGATCTGGCCCTGGACCTGCAGTGGCACCGCATCCGCCCTGATGTGGTGGAGTTTCACATGATTGACATGGACTTGGACGTGGTCCGCACCAAGGACCGTGGGCTGTTTGTTGACGACCGTGACGAGTTTGCCCAGCATGCCGTGAAATTTTCTTATCCGCAGGAGATCTGCGACCGCATCGAGTCCGCCTGCCAGGCGCTCAGCGAAGCTGTGGCCGCCGGCCACGCCCCATTCGATGGCCGCGACGCGGCTTGGTTCACCCTTGGAAGGACGCTGCAAACAGCATGAGCGAGCACAACAGTACCGAACAGCATACTGAGACCATTTTGGCGGGCCTGGACCCGAACATTGTGCGCATGTATAAGAAGGACGACGCCGGTGTCCTGACGTTCCGTGAAGCGTGGGTTGACGCTGGGGGAGCCGGGGAGACGGACGGCGCCACCGGAAATAACGCCGGCGGTAATAACGCCGCCGGTGAGGGCGTATTCTTCGTGGTCAACCACGGTACGGTGGGACACCTCAGTACCTCCAAGGATGCCCCGGTGGCCACCCTCGAAGAAGCCGAAGCGATGCTGGCAGCGTTCGCCGCTCAGTGCCTTGAAGATGGGTTCGCCGTGCTCGAGCGAAGCGAGCAGTCGTTGGTAGTGGCTCAGTTCGCGTTGAAGAGTTCACTTGTTTCCGAGCGCGACAAGCACCTGGCCAACCGCGCCAAAGACAGCCTCACCGCGCACTTGGCGTGGCGCGGCAGCGGCATCTTGGAAAAGTACGAGTTTGTGCCGGCTCCGCATGGTCTCGGTAAGTTGAACATCTACATTGTGGCCCCCGATGCAGCCCGCGCCGTGGCCAACATCAAGGTGTGCATCCGTGAAGAAAAGCTGGACTTCACCAAGCTGACCGTCGCCACCGGCCCCATCGACGATCCCTCAGCGCTGCGTGCCAAGCACAGCGCCACCGGAGGAACAGCCTTCAGCCTGTAGCCACCTCCAGACGCTAATCACCTACGGACGCTAGTCACCTCCAGACGCTAGCGCAGCAATGGCTGGATTTTTCCCAACGCTATCGCAGTGCACTGCGATAGCGTTCGGCAAAATGGCACCATTGCTGCGCTAGCGTCTTGTTGGGGGAGGGTGCCGGGAGTGTGGCTGGAGAAGATTAGCCACTGGCCTTGGCTAAGGTTGAATCATGACGCAAAACAATCTCAACAACATTGAATACCGCCAGGTGGGCCGCTCGGGATTAACGGTGTCAACCGTGGGGCTCGGCTGCAACAATCTGGGCCGCAGTGGCACGGTGACCCAAACGCAAGAGGGTAGTGACGCCGTCGTGCATGCAGCGTTGGACGCGGGCATCACTCACTTTGATGTGGCGGATGTCTATGGCATGACGCCGGGGCTCAGTGAAACGATCCTCGGTAAGGCGCTCGGCACGCACCGGGACGAAGTGGTGGTGGCTACTAAGTTTGGGATGAATACCGGGGGAGCCAACGGGGTGGACTGGGGCTGTCGGGGCTCGCGGAAGTACATTTTGCAGTCGGTCGAGGCGTCTTTGCGACGGCTCAATACCGACTATTTGGACCTATATTACTATCACACCCCCGATGCGCACACACCTATGGCAGAGACGCTTTCGGCGCTGGATACTTTAGTGCAATCGGGCAAGGTCCGTTACATTGGCCACTCAAATTTGGCTGGTTGGCAGGTGGCCGACGCCGAATATACCGCACGCGCCTTGGGCACCGAACGTTTTGTGGCCAGCCAAAATCACTACAACTTGCTGGACCGACGCGCTGAGCTGGAAGTAACACCTGCCGCCGAGGCTTACGGATTGGGAGTGATGCCGTACTTCCCGCTGGCCAATGGTCTGCTGACGGGCAAGTACAAGGGCGGTGCGGTACCGGACGGAAGCCGGCTATCCCACACGCGCCAGCATATGGTTAGCGAAGCCGATCAGGACCAGTTTGCGGCCTTCAGCGCTTTCGCGGAGGCCCGTGAATTGACCGAGGTTCAGGTGGCGTTCTCATGGCTGGCAGCCCAGCCAGCCGTGGCCAGCGTCATTGCCGGGGCCACCAAGCCAGAGCAAGTGCGCCAGAATGCCGCGGCCGCCAACTGGAAACCGACAGCCGACGACCTGGCGGAGCTGGACCAAATCTTCCCGAGGACGCCAAAGGTTGCCTTGTTCTAAACAAGCACCCTCAAGGATCGGCTTCAACCGTGCTGCGCTCCCAGCGGCACGGTTGATGGTGTCTAGCCCACCTTAGACGGAGACGGTGATCCATTCGCCGTCGATGGCGGCAGCGAATCGGGGCAGGGCTTCCTTAGCCGGGCCAGAGACTACCGTGCCATCGCTTCCCTTGAAGACGGTACTGTGGCAGGGGCATTTGAAGTCTTCCCCGTGCGGGGCCACCTTGCACCCGGCGTGGGTGCAGATGTCCGTGTAGGCCAGTACGGTGGTTTCATCGGGGCGGAACAGTATGACCTCAATATCTCCGGCCGTAGCTGCCGCGGTGGTGCCGACGGGTAGTTCGCTCAACTTGCCCACCTGGTGTGCGGTGCCACCGGTGGGAATGTCGGCAGGAGTTTTCCCCTGGTTACGGATGTCGCTGGCCGACGGCGAGCAGCCCACCAAGGCGAGTGCGCAGGCGGCGCCGGTGGCCACTGTGGTCACGCGGAGGGTGGATCGGCGGGTCAGGGAAGGCTCAACAGTCATGTCTCTATTCTTTCAGTTGAAGCTGAAAGAAAGCGAAACGGGGGCGTGGGTCCAGAGCGCCTTCCCCTACTTCGGCCCTCAGGCGTGTAGGAGAACCTGGTACAGGTTATGGTCTTGCCAACGTCCGGCAATCTTCAGATACTGCGGGGCCAGGCCAATCTGCCTGAATCCCGAGTTAAGCAGCACCCGCTGGGAGCCAAAATTATCCAGAAGGGTACTGGCCTCGATGCGGTGCAGGCCAAGATCGTCACGTGCCGTTTCGATGATCGCTTGGACGGCAGCCGAGGCAAGCCCTTGGCCCGTGTAGCTGGCGTCTACCCAGTATCCCAGGCTGCTGCTTTGGAACGGGCCGCGCACAATGCCTGTCATGTTGAACCGGCCAACGATCCGATCGCCAGTAAATAAACCAAAGAGGTGATCTTCTCCAGCTTCATGAGCGGCAAGCCGCTTGGCAATATCTAAGGCCTGCCATTCCTCCGTGTAGAACTCCTCCGGGCGCACCGGATCCCAATAAGCAAGGTGGGCGCGGTTACGCGAGTACGCTGCGGCAAGCTCTGCGGCATCATTGACACGCATCAGGCGCATGCTGATCTCTTCTACCAGTTTGCGAGGTTTAAACACCTGATAACGATATCTGTGCATCTTGCCATGGGTAGTCATTGACTGCAGATGTTGCGGCCTGCTCGTTAGTAACTTCGCAGGGCATGCCGCAGGAGTCACAGTGCTCGTCCGCGTCGTTCCCACTCATCTTCTTCGGCTGCTTCCTCGTCCCAGAAGTGACCGTCGTAGTGGCGCACATATAAGAGGTAACCCAGGGTCGAGATGCTCAAAAGCAGCCCCGCGAGGTAAGCGTAGCTGACCAATTCCCATGCACCGGGAGTGGTGATGCGCACGACCACAAAAATAGTTTGGAAAATGGTAAGAGCTGTCCACAGGGCAAACTGAACACGGAAACTTCCACGCGTCATCTTAGGTTGAAGTCTCCTGGAACCCCGAGCATGGGTCATGTTTTGAAGGCTACAAGCGTCCCAACGAATTAGGAACATCAGCGCTCATACTGCTTGGTTTGATCCGCTGCTCTCATTGCTAAAAATCGCCAGTCCGCAGAGGGTTCGGCTACGGAAGAAGCAATGTTGCCTTAAGGTGCCTGGCCTTCATGCCTCATGCCCGTTTGTGGACTCTTGTGGGGCGTTTTGCATTGAGGAGCTAGGAGTTACCTTGGCTCTCTGAGCCCCGGGCAAGGAGGCTTTCGGCAATGGACAAAGTAGCCAGCGCTTGCACAGCTTCCCAATTTCCAGGTTTCAGTTTGCTGGCGATTGTTGCTGCTTGATCAGCGTAGCTCTCGGCCCGTCGGGCAGCGTCATTGTCATTGCTCATCGAAATTTCCTACTTTCATCGGTTCAGCATGTAATTCCAACAACATCACATCATGAATCAGAGGATAGTCAGCGGAGATCCCTTGGTTGCTGTCACAAAACATTTGCCAGCTCAATCGATGCCAGCCTTCGTCCGTTCTAGTCCCATAGCCCGTTCCCACTATGGACGAGGAAATACCGTACTGCCGACTTTTGAGATTCTGCACACACCTTCTGAAAACTTCCAACCGGTCGTCGAGATCGCGGGAGTTTGGTAAATCAAAACCTTTATATTTCGAGACGCATGCGGTGGCGCAGGTAGGGCACTCCACTGCTGCGCCAGCATTTCTCGTGCTGGTCCTTTTCAACTTCAAGACGTTCTCACCTGGCTACCGTCCAGGAGGGGGCGGCGCCATACTGGGCTAAGAACCTTCATTCATGCCAGCGGACTTCTCGAGGATTCCTTGGGCTCCTGGCTGAGGACGGCTGCGAGGAGTGATGGGAAGCGTTGATCCAGATCGTCGCGACGCAGAGTGATCGTGCGTCGAAGGCGGTTCGGGTCGTTCCGGATGACTCCGGCCAGCCGCAGAGTCTTGAGATGGTGCGACAGGGTCGATTTTGGCAGTGGGTCGTTTTCTGGCTGGCACTGAGCAAGATCCAAGGGGCCGTCGGCCAACCGCCTGACAATGTCCAATCGTCCCGCATCGCTGAGCGCGAAGAGCACCGATGTTAGTTCCAGATCGCTGACATTTGGATGTCGCCGCCGCGCGCTGGGTGCCTCCCGTTCCTTGGTCATGGGCTTAATTCTGGGACAATCTGCTCTGGTCTCAGTCGCCGGCATCATTCTCGGCACTCTGAGCGCCACTGTTTTTTGGCAGGCACCGGATCGCCAGTACCTCGCTTGGGCTACCTGAGCGCAGTGGCGATCCTAACGCTGCTGACCTGCCTTACCGCTTCCATCTTGCCGGCCATAGGTGCCGCCCGCGAGACCCGATCAAAGAACTCAGAGTCCCTTAGGCCTACCAGACATGCTGGGATGAGGATGATGCTCAGGGGCTAGGATTCTAGACATGCCGATTTAACAGATACAAGGCGACCGTACTGATCTGTTGATTTCGAGGCGCGCGAACCGTGAGTTGTAGAGAATTATCGCGCCCAGCGGGATATATGACCTTGTATCAATTATCTCGACCCTGGGCTCCGGAGTGCCGCGCTGCGATTTCCAAAAGCCCTACGATTCCACGAACTCAGTCTGCAGTCTCTAAAGCGTGTCCTGAATCATGGTCATGGGCCCTTGATCTGATGGGAAAGTTTGCAAAACGGTGAAGATGCAACGAGCCGTATGGAAGCTGTTGGCGAAAACGACGAAAGTGCCCTGGTGTGGCTCAGAGGAGAAAGAGTGAAGTGATCGGCGATTTGATATCGCCGATCACTTCACTCACGTCTGCTCGAAATCAGGGTCTTCCGAATGCAGGGTGTAGTCAGGGTTGCTCAGTGATGAATCCGGGTGTGGAACTCGTTTCGGCATAGGTGAGGGCCTTGGTAGAGAATCAGATTGTCTAAGATCTCGT
>NZ_JBTNDB010000050.1:0-4780 GCF_054511175.1 Arthrobacter sp. Sr24
GCAAGGAGAAACTAACCTTGCCAAAGCCACCCGTGGTGCCCGCAACTACCCGGATCGCGCCCTCAAACTAGCCGGCATCACTACCAGCTAAACGACTTTGCAGCCGCCCTGGTCCGGATAGGCAGGAGGCCTTCCTTATGAATGCTCTTAGATGTTACAATGATTATGTGAGGTTATGACTATGATTGTTTTTCCTATGGTGGGTAAAAGTTCACGATTTTTTGATGCGGGTTATGATGTTCCAAAGTTCATGTTGGAGACCCCAAATGGCAATGTTTTTAGACGCGCAGTTTTGTCCTTTATTGATTATTTTGAACATGAGCGGTTTGTATTTATCACGAGGACAGATTTTGATACTCCGGTGTGGGTTCATGAGGAACTTGTGTCTATGGGCGTTAAAAACTTCTCAATTGTTCCCTTAGAAGGTGATACGCTCGGGCAAGCTGATACGGTCAGGCAGGGAATTTTGGATATCCCGGATTTGGGAGAGCCTTTAATAATTTTCAATATTGATACTTTTAGGCACGATTTCACTTTTCCTGACGCGCCTCTGCTGGATGGGAACTGGCTGGAGGTATTCGAAGGTGAAGGTACTCATTGGTCATTTGTTGAACCTGGTCCCAATTATTCCGTCATTCGCACTACGGAGAAGGAGCGAATTTCCGATTTATGTTCGAATGGTCTTTACGCCTTTGCTAGTCAGAGTGAATTCGTTGAGCTGGTCAATAGCGCAATCAGCTCGAATGAATTTATTAAGGGTGAAATATATGTGGCACCTTTATATAATAAATTGATTCAATCCCATATTCCCGTTCATTATCGTGAGGTTTCCTTGGACTTTATTACTTTTTGTGGAACGCCAGATGAATATCGCGCTATTTTATAGGAACAGTCTTCTTGATGAGGCAGCCTGTTTGTCATCTTCTCCGGTTGATGGTCAACCTGGCGGGTGTGTGTGCTCGGTGTGAGTAGTTGTGGGCGTCGGGTGTGGCACTAGCCTCGAACTTTCATGAGGCGCGGTTTCTGGTGGATCAGGGCTGACCGTTTGCCTGAATGGTCTTAAGTTTGGCATTTGGGTGTGACATTGTGGCCGCTGACTTGCGGGGCGGTGGTCGGTGACGGTTCCACACCGGTCACGGTGGTGCTGGTTCTTGCTTTTCTGGGTGAGTGCGGACGGTCGGGTGACTGCCGGTTATGGCGGGCTGAGCGCCGCGATCCGTTTCACTCCAGTGAGTAGCAGTTTGACCTCTGGTGCTGTGGAGGCCAGATGCAGGGTTGTTTGGCGGGCGTGTTTGGCTAGTTTCCCGCCGATTTCAAAGATCCGGGCGCGGAGCTTTTTCGGTTCCCACCGACGGGCTTTGGATTCTTTGAAGCCGATCATTTGGGTCCAGGCCATGAGCTCGTTGGCCATCATGACCACATGGCACCAAAGCTCGTTGGCAGCGAAAGGTTTGAAGGGCAGGTTCGCGAAGCCAGTGTCCTTGGCGTTACGGATCCGGTCTTCACAGCGGGCCCGCAGCCGGTGGCGGACCTCCAGATCAGCGAGTTGGCCATGTTCCTGGTTCGTTGCGATGGCCGTGTACCGGTGCCCGTCGATGTCGGTGATCCGCAGTTGGGCGCCCACGTGCGGGATCTCCTTGCGCACAATGACCCGCATCCCCGCCGGCCAAGACTTCAAATCGAGCATCCCAGTGATGTCGGCAACCCAGGCGCCGTCTCGTTCGGTACCGTCACTGTCATAGGCCCGGGACCAGCCTTTCTTCGGGATGAGTGGCAGTACCCTGGCGACGGTGTCACTGATCGTGAATCCGACGGAGTAAGAGAAGTTGCGGTGTTTGGCGGTGAGCCAGTCTAGGAACCCGTGCGTGCCACCGGCAGAATCGGTGCGGATCATGATCTTCCGTCCGGACCGCCACCCGGCCGGCAACTGCTTGATGGAATCTTTCACGACCTGGATGTGGTCAGCAACGGTGTTGGAGCCGGCGTTGCCGGGCCGCAATAAGGTAGCCAAGGGCTCACCAGTGCCGAGAACGCCGTGGTCAACGAAGGAACACAGTGGGTGAAAGCCGAAGCCCTTCTTCCACGTGGGCCGGGCGTCATCTTTTTCCGAATGGGAGTTCACCAAACTGGAGTCGAGGTCGATGACCAGAGGGTTCTTCCTGCTGGCACCGTGCAGGGGCGAGTCTTCACCGGCCTGCTCCCACACATGCGCCCTGGATGCGGCCCGGGCCTTGTTGATCACCACCAACGCCTTGGCCGGTTGCGCGGTGGCTAGGACCTTGAAGAGCCGGCTGATCGTGGGGTCCGAGGCGATCCGTCCGTAGACTTCAGGCTGATTGCGGAGCCGGTCAATATCGGAAACGAAGTTCCCACCCGTGGCCAGTGATAACGCTAGGTCAGTGAGGATTTTGCCCGGGTTATGGGTAGCGAACGGCTTGCGCCACGGCTCTAATACTTCTGCCAATCCGGTGGTCAGGCCGGAAACCTTCAGCATTTCAGTCAGGATGATCCCGCCGCCCTGGGACACGACCCCGTCACCGGTGGCATCAACTCGAACAGAGGGGTAAAAACCGGTAGTGTTGTTCACCTGCAAGGTGCTCCTGAAACTGTGTAGAAAATGTTGTGTGGTAACTACATTTTCCCACGTCAGAGGCACCTTTCAGGCTTTAATGACACCGCGAAGACATACCGCCATGAAATCTCGAGGCTAGCTCGGTTGATTTCTGCTCGCATACTCGGGACCGAGTCCTGCGGTCCCGGCAATCTGTTGCTTTTGAATCATGCCTTGATCCTGCGGTGTATTTGAGGATCATGTTTGTTCAGACGAGGTTTTCGGGGCTCTCCGCGGTTAGTGGTGAATTGAATTGTTGTCACGGATGATTCACCGCTGTTCGCGCGGTACGCCTGAGCATAATCCTTGTTGCGTAGTTGCTGCTATTGACGAAGCCGCGGCCGGTCCTTTTGATGTGTTTGATGCTGGTGTTGTTGGTTTCAACTTTTCCTGTGGTGGCGCCGGTAAGGATGAGAACTCCGATCTCTTTCCACCACCGGCAAATGGGCCGCCACAGCCACGTCGTCTCGGGCTGGTTGGATTCCTTCCCGAGCCGTTCAAGGTCATCTGTGGCGGCTCTTGGTGGTTCGTGGTGAAATCTGGTTGAGTATTCGACGGTTTGGGGACCACCTATTATGGCGGCTGGAGGCCACTGATATTGCCCTCGGGGACCAGTATCTCCCCGCGTGGAGACCAACATCGGCCTCCGATAAGTTCGATTTGATTCTGGTCGGTGCCGGTCCGCTGGTACTGCCCATCTGCATGACCCATCTGCGTTGGCCGCCCGTAGGCGCGGGCGCCGACGCAGACGCTTCCCGGCAGGGCCCCAAACAGGCTGGCGGACCTCTGTCACAGCCTGGTTCGCCAGAGAGACCAAGTGGAAATGATCAACGGACACCGCGGTTCTAGGAAGCCACATCCGCAATGCTTTCCTGAATGCGGCAGAGGGATCAATGGCGACTACATGCACACCCAGACGCCATTCCAACGGTCGTTGAATCAGCCACGCCCCAACGCCCGCATGGTCGCGGCCGTCAACAACGCCAAGGACTTGCCCGGTATCAAGGTCCACGATGGTTGTCATCCAGGTGTATAGACGAGGCTTTCGGTAGCACCTGTGGGTCGATCCGGTAGCGCTTGCGGGCAGATCGGGTAGCGGTTTTGGTCGCGCCGGTTCGGTATTGCTTTCGTCCGCAATATTGGAGCCTTGGATGTGAGGGGAATCGTCTGTACGGGCTGATTGCGGATACATCGTGCCCTTGCTGGCGCTAGGGTGCTCATATTGGCCGGTTGCGGCCCTCAGGACTCCTGACATCACGATTTAATTGATGAGAGTCGGGGTCTTGGTTTTGATGGTGTATTTGAGGATCAGGTTGGTTCCGGGGTAGCGGGTCTCGGTGCTGGTGAGGTGCTCGCATAGCTGGGCGGCGGCCGCGGTTTTGGCTTTGGTCGGTAGCGGGTCCAGGCTGATGGTTAGGTAGCCGGGGGTGGTGGTGTTGATGTCGCCGCTCTGGTTGAACATCTGGCGCATGAAGGCGTGTGCTTCTTGGTTCGCGCGCCGGTAGCCGGTGTTAGTGCGGATCTCGCGGGCGATCGTCATCGCGGTGTTGTAGGCGGCCATACGGATACCGGTATGAATCATCTTCACCTCGGTATCGAGGACTTGCTGGCCGGGATTCAGGTCACCGAGGCGGATCTTCGCCGGAATGCTTTGATGTACTTTCTCAGCAGCAACCAAAGCGGTTTCTGCTTCCCATACTGGTGCCATGACGTGGTTGTGCATGGCACTGGTCACTGTGACTTCATCGGTGCCTTCGGTCGGGGTTTTCAACGTCAGTAGGTTCAGATCAGCCACGGCTGCTGCTTCTGCGTGATGGCGCCGGGCGGCAACAACTTTTTGGTAAGCGCGGGCCTTTGCCGGTTCTGGAACCATCCGATCCTCGTTGTCATCGGTGGAGCTGTAGGAGTCATGGGAGTCCAGGGCGAAGTGCATGCGGGCGTAGCGGAATTGATTTTCCTGGCGCCATCTATTCCCCATTCGATATACGGCTTCACCGGCGGGAATCTCATGATCGGTGGTGAGGATGTGGATTTGCCGGGTGCCACCACCGGTGGTGGCCACGATCCGGCTAATCTGGCGGATACTGAAGACTTCCCCCGTCTTCTTCGTGGCGTTCAAGCCCAGGTCAACGACCGTGTCAGCGACCGACCATGTCTTCTCTTCCCCGT
>NZ_JBTNDB010000051.1:0-4561 GCF_054511175.1 Arthrobacter sp. Sr24
ACGAGCCACTTTTTTTTTCACTTCCCAAAAGGCACGACGGGGGGACCCCACCTTTTAGAGGAGGGTGGCCCCCCGCCGTCGTACTTCAGGGCTCCTAGAGGAAAAAATTACACCTAGGCACTTTAGGCTCTCTATTCTTTTTAGGGGTTGCGGTGCCGCGATTCCAGCAGCAAGGTGTTGTGCAGATCCCCTTGTACGTAGCCGGATCCGGGGGAGAGCTTCCCGCGGATGGACTGTGCTGTGTCCGGGTGGTCGGTGACTAGCCCGTCAACACCCTCGCGCAGCAGTGCGCGCATGGTGGCGTCGCCATTGACGGTCCAGGCGTACACGTCCTGACCCTGCTGGTGAGCGTCCTGGATCATCTTCGGTGTTAGCGAGGCTTGCTCAATGACATAGAAATCGCAGGGAGATTCTGGCAGGGCGCCGTAGAGCATGCCGATAGTCAGCCCCACACGGAGTTCGGGTCGTTCGGCTTTGATTTTTTGCACCACGGACGGATCCAGTGAGTGGAACGAGTTTCCCTTCAGGGCTTCCAGCGCATCCAACTCGGCGAGGAACGCCTCCACGCAGCCTTCTTGCTCGTGCCCGGTGACTTTCAGTTCAATGAGCAGCGGCATGGACAGTTCGCGAGCACGGGTGACATAGCTGGCCAGTGTGGGGATGGTCTCGCTGTGGCCCTTCATGGTCACCGTGGTGGAAGTGACCTGGGCCGTGGTCATCTCATAGATGCTCTTGTTTTGCCCAGCAAGCACCAACAGGTTCGTATCGTGGCTGGCGACAAATCCGCCGTCCGAGGTCTGCTGAAAATCCACTTCGACAACATCGGTGTGCATGGCAGCGGCAGCGTTCAGACCGCCGATGGTGTTCTCCACGCCGCCGGAATCGTAACCGCGGTGCCCAATCACCAGTGCTTCAAGTGTGGATTCATTTGAATCCTGGGAAGCTGCGTTCAGTTCCGTGATGACTGCGGTGTTGTTCGAACTGGCCGGCAGCGCAGCAGCACTGGTGGCGCACACGGCGGCGAGGACCACCAGAGACCTCAGCGCGATACGAACATCGGTGCCGCGAGCCAACAGCGTCCGCAGATGGAACCCTTCGTGTGGCAGCACACGGTTGGTGAGCACGGCAGGTCTGGGCACAGCAGGTCTACCGGCGGGCGTGGCTTTGGTGCTCGGGACAGTTGGATTAGCAGGCTTGGCCGAGTTAGCTGGCAGTGCCAGGAAGTTCCGGGCCTCGCCGACTAACAGGAACGCGAATCCTTGCGCGGTAGCTACGGTCAAGATGCCGAAAGCCAAAGTTGCCGCGAAAATGGCCGCGCCGGTGTTGGCCATGACTGAATCTAGGGCGTCAACCGCCGTTCCTAGCAACGTTGCTCCGAGCCGCGAGGCAGCCAGCGCCCCAAGGGTGGCAATGGCGCACACCAAAGGTAGCCGGATCCCGCCCTGCCGTGTGGCTCGCAGGCTGCAGAGAAGGCTTTTTGACAGCGGTTGGCGGCGTACCAATGAGAACGGCAACGTCAGGATTGTCGTGTAGATCCCGTAGACAATGATGGCGGCAATGGAACACCAGAGTAATGCTGAAAGCGGTGTTTTCATGTACTCGCGGCCAATGAACGGAGGCATGCCAAGGCTGCCCGTCACCGGTGCAAAGAGGGTGAACCCAATTAGAGGAGCCAGTAAAGCCAATTGGGCGGCCACCAAGAAGGCGCCTCCGCGGTATTGCCTGTTGATGGAGCGCACTAGTCGGGTTCCTACAGTGGCAAGGGAGGGCCGTTCTCCGGAGAGTTGCAGATCGGCGATGACGAGCAAGGTGGCAAAGCAGATCAGGGTAGATGCGGCTACCAGCACGAAAGCGGCGGCAAGTATGGCCAGTGAGATAGGTGACGAGAGCAACGTGCCCATGGTGCGGTCGGTGAGGGTACTCAGACCGGCACGATGCACGGCAGCGAGCAGCAGATCACTGATGCGGGGGCTGACCCAGAGTCCTAAGACGGCAAATAAACCGCTACTAAGGAACCAGTACCGCAGTGGAAGGATGCATAGTTCTCGCAGTGATCGTCCAAGCAAGATAGGTTTGGACGGCAAGAAATTCTTAGGCATTATTCAAGTATTGTCACATTGGATAGCAACCCACATTTTGGGGGGATGAGATTCGTCTCCGCAGTGAGTGAGCCATGACGCTTTCCGGGTTCCCGTGCTGGAACGGAGGCTAGGACAGCACGACTTGGCTGGATTCGCTGGGCGTGCTTTCCTTTCAGTCCGGCGTAGGAACCACAAACCTGGGCGTCAATTTGCTCAGCAGCCGCGTGACATAGACCGTGGGTCGGTGCGGAATCCACCGGTTACTGGCGGAGACTTCGCAGCAGAGGTAAGCGCCACACGGGTTCGTCCGTTACGGCGGTCGCATCCTGAATTTTTGTCAGGATGTTTTCATTGTTGCCCATCGCCTCAGCAGCGTAGGTGCCAAGAGTCCGCAGGCAAGTACCTGTCCGGGTCCGTATGTCCACCATGGCTCCGGGTGGCCGCCATGCCAGCGAGAGGACTGAAAGCAGGGGTTCAAACTGTGGTCCCCAAGACGCTGTCAGTCAGAGTGATCTAGTTTTCTTGTTTCGTGGTGAAAAATCACCAGCCGGCGACACTGGATAGGGTGCCGGAATTCACTGCTTTGAGTAGTTGTTGGTGATCAGTTGATGTCTGATCTGCGTAGGATATGGCGAATTCACCCAAGGCTTCATCAAACTTCCGCCCTTTACCTATATAGGCGTTGATGGCAGTCGGGTCGCCACTGCGCGCATGGGATCGGGCCAAGACGCCGCCGCAAGCGGTGGCGAACTCAACCAGTCGTGGGGCCAGGATCTCGGCATCGGCCACCACCTTCATGTCGCGGAATTGGCGCACATAGAAGTCATGACCGGAATCGGAGGTCCAACCGACAAAGATGTCAGTGGCACTTTGGATCAAGCGCTGGCCAGCCACCACCCGCTGCCCATGATTGCTGTACACACTGGCTCCGGCGAATGGCTCATAGACCGAAGGGCCGGCCTGTTTGATCTGAAGAAATAGCGGATCGTTGTCGTGGATTCCATTGAGCAGCACCAAAAACACGCGCAAGCCCACGCTTCCCACGCCCACCACCTGCTGCACTGCGTCGACTGGGTTGAAGCCCGCCAGCAGATGTTTGCGGTCTTCCTCTAGGGAGGCCCTGTACGCGCTGTAAATGGTTTCAGCAGGAGCTGCCTTGAGGTGGGTCCGGAAGGGTGGCTGCTCGGTGATCCGCAATGTGCCGTTGATCTTTTCGGTGAACTTCTTGGCGGCCCCGGCGCTGGTCTTCTTGGCGGTGGTTTTGGCAATCATTGAACTTGCGCGCTTTTGGTCAGACTTGGAGAAGACGCCTATGAGATCATCGACGGTGACTTTGTCGTACCAAATATCGAGCTGCTTTGCCGTGCTGTACTTAACCATCCGCGTTCGATAGGCGGCCAGGCATGCGCTCACTGCATGTTCGGCCACTGAGGCTTTGAGATTGGCATCCCTGGCCAAAACCACAATGCTGGCCACTAGGCGGGAAACATCCCACTCGAAGGGGCCGGGCAATGTTTCGTCAAAGTCCCGGAGGTCGAAGGAGAGGTTGCGCTCAGGCGTGGCCCACAGCCCGAAGTTGAGAATGTGAGCATCGCCGCACAGCTGCACGGTCAGCCCACTGTTGGGCCTTGAGCCAAGATCGGCAGCGGCAACGGCTGCGGCTCCGCGGTAGTAGGTCCAGGGGGAGGCCGCCATTCGGCCATGGCGCAGCGGTAATAGGCTAGTTTGCCGGATAGCGCTCTGCGCCAGGATCGTTTCGAGTGCGTCGTGGCCACGGGTTTCAGAGTTCCACGTCCCCAGTTCGGATGGTTTGATGTGATCCCGGGCGGCCTGTCCCTGGGCCACTCGGTCCTTGAATCTGACCCTCGGTGCCGCTTTGAAAATTTCTGGGCCGGTGGGAGCTTTATTCGACATTGATCTTTTCCGTTCTTCGCGGTGCCCGCAGCCTAGGTGCGTCCAGTGACTCGGCCAGTTCCACAGAGACTAGCACCAGCCCAAGGCCCCTGAACTTATCTTCTAACTCCTTGAGCGCTATTTGAGCGGGCAGTGAGCCAGGCAGGCTTGTTCTTCTGAATACGGGATCAAGGGGGTCCCCACACAAGGGAGAGCTGGTCACAGGAGCCGAGTCTGCGCCGTCGTCCGTCCTGACGGGAGCTGGCTTGAGAGGAGCCAGCTTGTGAAGATCCGAGCTGGGAGGCTAGCAAGTGAGAAATCGAGTACAGATCTGGCACCTCGTGCGATGATCCGGTGGAATAAGTGCATTGCCACAGGAACCCGTATTCGGCACGTGCCCAGGGCTAATGCAAAGTCGTTGGTAGAGGTCTGATTCTGGCGATTTTGAGGGCGCGGTGGGCGTTTCTGGCGGTGTGTCTGGTGGCTTTGGCGATGTTCGTTATTCGTGCGATGCGGTAGAGACTGATCGCAAGGTTTCTGAGAGAGGCCATGAGTCTGGGCGCGTTGCCGGTCCGCACCATTGATTT
>NZ_JBTNDB010000052.1:0-2985 GCF_054511175.1 Arthrobacter sp. Sr24
TCATCCGTAAAACTACGACGTTGACTCTTCTTCTCTGACATCACTGACATCCTCTCAGCAGGATCAATAATCCCGCTAACTCGGGTGTCCACTAATTCAGGCTAACCCCAGTTTTGCCAGATTGCTCAGGATTTCTAGATCTTCTTGGACTTGGGCAACCACGCCTGGCCTGCGCACCTTGACCACGACGGCGGTTCCGTCATGCATGGTTGCCGCATGCGCCTGACCAATCGAGGCGCTTGCCAGCGGTGTATCGCTAAAAGTCTTAAAAAGTTCCTCGGGGCTAGCGCCGAGTTCTTGCGTTATGAGCGAGCGGATGGTCTTCGCAGGAAGTTGGGGAGCTTCGCTTTGAAGTTTTGACAGTTCGGCAAGGTAAGCCGGTGGCAGAATATCTGGCCGAGTGGAAAGCACCTGCCCGAGCTTGATAAAGGTTGCCCCTAGTTCCTCAAGCGCCCGTCTGACCCGCTCGGGATTCGTGAGATCGTCCCCGGACAACGGCTCTGCACCTAAGCGCAAGCGGCCCAAACCAATCCTTGTCGCGAGGGAGCCCAAACCATGCCGCGCCAAGATTTCAGCGACCTCAGCGTACCGTTCAAAGTGGTTTCCCATGCAGCGCTCCCCTTAGTGGCGACCCCGTAAACCCGCGGGCGCTTTCCTTCGAATTGCTCAAAGAATCCGTGGCCGTGGCCACACATTCGGCGAGCACTTTAGATGATCATAGTCGGCTTGAGGAAGTGCCACGAGCAGGGTCCACATGCTCCAGCACGAGTGCTCGATGTAGCTGTTTTACGAGACTCTCGGTGGCCACGGCATGGGGCTTGAGTCATCACTTTCAGCCGTGGAGGCAAATGATTGACTAAAGGACTGAGTCACTGCCAGGGCGAAGGCCCAAAAACTCAGCTGTGTGTATTACCGCCACCCCCATGGCGCGCGTCCCGAGATCCCCATAGGCTTTCGAACGTACCTGAACTAACAGGCGCAGCAAAGAATGCGCACAGGAACAACAAAGAAAAGGGGAGCACGCCATGGCGTACATAGCAGTGGGAACGCAAAACAGCACCGACGTGGAGTTGTACTACGAAGACCAAGGTGCCGGACAGCCTGTGGTCCTCATTCACGGCTATCCACTGGACGGCCATAGCTGGGAGCGCCAAACACGTGAACTTGTGGCCGCAGGCTACCGGGTCATCACCTACGACCGCCGCGGTTTCGGCCAATCCAGCAAGGTCACTACCGGCTACGACTACGACACCTTCGCAGCTGATCTAAATATGGTCCTCGAGACACTGGACCTTCAGGACGTGGTGTTGGTTGGCTTCTCCATGGGTACCGGAGAATTAGCTAGGTACGTCTCCACCTATGGACATGCCCGCGTTGCCAAGTTGGCTTTCCTAGCCTCGCTGGAACCGTTTCTGGTGGACAGCGACGGTGTCCCACAACAAGTTTTCGATGACATTGTTGCGCAGGCCAAAGATGACCGCTTTGCCTGGTTCACTAGCTTCTTCACTAACTTCTACAATCTGGATGAAAACCTCGGCTCCAGAATCAGCCAAGAGACCGTCACCGCAAGCTGGAACACGGCCACACGCAGCGCGCCGGTGGCCGCGTACGCTGTCGTGCCAGCGTGGATCGAAGACTTCCGCGGCGATGTGGAAGCTGTTCGCGCCAGTGGCAAGCCGGCGCTGATCCTGCACGGCACCAAGGACAACATCCTTCCCATCGATGCGACGGCCCGGAAGTTCCATCTGGCGCTGCCGGATGCCGATTACGTTGAAGTAGAGGGAGCTCCCCATGGATTGCTCTGGACCCACGCGCGGGAAGTCAACGACGCGCTACTGGCCTTCATTAGTAAACCCTGAGCGGAAGCAACTGGCGCGGCGTTGTAAACTTCAGATGACTTTCCGCGATAAGCGCGACAAGAACTAACACAAGGAGTATTGGTATGGCCGGTGGCCTCGTAGCACTACTGGATGACATAGCGGCACTGGTCAAGGTCACCGCTGCGTCCCTGGATGACATTGCTGTGGGCGCGGCCAAAGCCAGCGTCAAATCACTCGGTGTGGTGGTTGACGACGCTGCTGTCACACCGCAATACGTTGCGGGTTTGTCTCCCAAGCGTGAACTTCCCATCATTTGGAAAATTGCAGTAGGTTCCATCCGGAACAAGCTGCTTTTCATCCTGCCAATCGCCTTGCTGCTCTCACAGTTTGCCCCCTGGGCGCTGACCCCGATCTTGATGGTTGGAGGGGCCTATCTGGTGTTCGAGGGTGCTGAAAAGATCCTCGAAGCGATGGGCCTCATTAAGCATCACACCCCTGGCGGCGAGAGCGGTGCGCGTGATGAGAAAGCCATCATCGGTGCAGCCGTCCGCACCGACCTGGTGTTATCAGCGGAAATCATGGTTATCTCGCTCAACGAGGTGGCTCATGAGACCTTCCTTAACCGGA
The DNA here is from genome assembly GCF_054511175.1 of Arthrobacter sp. Sr24. Taxonomy (NCBI): domain Bacteria; kingdom Bacillati; phylum Actinomycetota; class Actinomycetes; order Micrococcales; family Micrococcaceae; genus Arthrobacter; species Arthrobacter sp. Sr24. The sequence continues at coordinate 2,448 of NZ_JBTNDB010000052.1, forward strand.
CTCTGATTCTCATCCTGATCGCTTTCGCGATGACGGTGGGCGTCTACGGCGTGGTGGGTCTGATCGTGAAGATGGATGACATTGGCCTACATATGGCTGGCAAACCTTCCGCCATTGCACGCAAGGTGGGCCGCGGACTGGTCAAGGGAATGCCCATCCTGATGTCTATCCTGAGCAAGGTCGGCATTGTTGCCATGCTGTGGGTCGGTGGCCATTTGCTGTTGGTGGGCATGGATGAACTGGGCTGGCATGCACCGTATGGTTTTGTTCACCACGTTGAGATGTTGGTTCACGACGCCACCGGTTCCGCCGGCGCGGTGCTGGGCTGGTTGGTCAACACCGCTTTCTCCTGCGTGGCCGGTTTCATCCTCGGCTGTGTGGTCACAGCGGTGGTGCTGGGCATCAAGAAGTTGCGCGGCAAGCACTAGCCAACTGTTTTTTCTACGTCCCAAAAGTACGACGGCGGGGGGGCACCCTCTCCACGAAGGGGGGAGCCCGCTATCGTATCTCCGGGGTGCTGAAGGAAGAGAGTGCAACT
>NZ_JBTNDB010000053.1:0-2893 GCF_054511175.1 Arthrobacter sp. Sr24
GGTCTGAACAATCACCATGTCTAACAGGAGTTCTTCATCGTTAACAGCTGAACCCGGCCAGTCTCACATTTTAAGACGGCCCCACCCGAAAACGACTTTGCATCAGCCCTGACCCAGACCGCGTATGTCGAAAATGATCCGGTCACCGGCCAGCCGCTAATGCTACGCACCAGCTCCGGCACGATGTCCCTGTACGTCTACGACGGCACCGGCAACCCAGCCGCGCTGCTGACTAGCGGCCCGAATACCGCGTTCGCGTACCAATACGATCCCTACGGTGTTCCTACTCTTACCGAAGACTCCGGCGGACTCGGCACCACCCAAAACCCCTACACCTTCAAAGCCGGCATCCAAGACCGAAACACTGGATGGGTTAAATACGGCCAACGTTGGTACTCCCCCACCACCGGACGCTGGACCCAACAAGACACCCTCGACACACCCCTGGACCCAGCCAACGCCAACCGCTACGCCTACGCCGCCAACGACCCCATCAACAACACCGACCCATTGGGGAGATTGACGTTTTTTCAACAAGCTGCTGCCGCGTTAGCGGGTATTACTGTGACAGCCGCTGTTGGTGCTATCCCTGGTGTCGGTCCTGCATTCGCGGCAGCAGCGGGAGGCTGTGCCGTCAATGCAGTGGCTGCGGCCTTTGATGGCGGCAGCGCCGGAGATATCCTCGGAGCCTGTCTGGTAGGTGGCGCCGCCGGTCTAGCTGCGGGAGTGCTCTTTTACGCCGTCAAGAACACGGCCTTATTTATCATCAACCAGGTAGGCTAGATGAAAATCTTGGAGTTTCTGGGCTTGGTCCGGCCTAGAGGGAAAAGACCCAGCGACCTGATGTACCTGGACTTGAGCTTGATCCTGACGCTAGCAGCTTTCATTGCAGCAGCCTGGGGTCAATCCATTGAAATATCCGTTCTTCTTGCTGCCTGCGGATTACTATTGGCAGTGCTTGCCTTGGTTTTAACCGGCAAGCCATTGTCTCGCCGAGGCATCTTTCTGTTGTTCCTTCCGATCCCGCCCCTTCTGACAATCCTTGGGCTGATGATGCGCTGGAACCTTTGGATCGTTGCCTTGATCGCCCTGATACCACTAGTCATAGGCCTGGCGGTGGCACTGCGTAAACGTCCGCACCCGCACCGGTCCGGCCCTGAATCATTTTGAAGCACGTTCAAGAGGTTAGCAACAGGGTGGGCACAGCGAAACGTGCGGATCCCCCCAACAGCCGACCGTTCAGTGGACCCCATCAGCTTGGTACAAGCTCACGATCACCAACCAACCACGGTCATACGAAATAAGGAAACCCCGCAGATCACGCCCCAACGGGTCATAAGAAATGGATGTTACTGATGCAGTCCAAAGTCTTACGAATCGTAGTCGCCATTCTGTTTGCGGCAAGTTTTGTCGTGGTAGTTCTAGTCCTTATTTCTGCCCGATACGAACTCCTATATGCACCCGGCATACCTTTGTTCTTCACCGCCTATCTCCTTTTCATAGAGGCCAGACGAAGCAACAAGAATTCAAATTAGGCCACTTGCCAAGCCCTGTCTGGATGCAGATTTAGTGCGACTGACAACGTTGCGATTGGTTGTCCGCCGATGGCAGGAACCATAGTGGGACTGCCAGCAGCTGTCGCGTTGGGAGACGTGTCACTGTCGATAGGAATCATTAGCGTGATATGTACATTCGATTCCTATTTGTGGTGTTGGCTGTTAGTGGCCATGAAAAACTGCCCATAGGCGGCCACGAAACTGCCCACTGATGGCCAGCAGAAATGCCCATTGGTGGCCATGAGATCTGCCCACTCTTTTTTCTAGCATCACCGTGTTGTTAACGGTGGGAGCCCCTTCTTGGGGTTTGATGTCGGTGTCTAGTCGCACCAAACCAAACCAGGAAGAGGCTCTGTATGAAGTCTGACGGAGAAATCATGGAAATTCTTGAAGCATACGATCTGACTAAGTCGTTTCGTGCCGCCGCGCAGTTGGCGGGTTGTTCACATCACACGGTCGCCAAGCATGTCGCGGCCCGAGACGCGGGTCGGCCGTTGGCCCAGCCTGTTGTCCGGGACCGGGTCACGGACGAGTTCTTACCCAAGATCGAAAAGTGGGTGGAGGCCTCCAACGGCCGGATCCGGGCTGATATAGCCCATACCAAACTCGTCGGCATGGGCTATGAAGGCTCAGAGCGTTCCACCCGCCGTGCGTTGGCTCAGGTGAAAGCGGAATGGCGGCTTGGGCGGGTGCGTGTGCACCGTCCGTGGGTCACTGAGCCTGGCGGGTGGTTACAGTACGATTTCGGCGACGGCCCCTATATAGACGGGGTGAAGACCGTGTTGTTCGTGGCGTGGCTGGCCTGGTCGCGGTTCCGGATCGTGATCGCGTTGCGGGACCAGGGCTCTTGACATAGTGATTTAGTGGGTGTTCGACTTCGTTGGATTGACGGGGTTTTCATGTTGGCCCTGGCTGTTAATTTCCACCCTTTTGTGAGATAATAAAGGCGTGATGATTATTGACGCGGGTGGGTGAAACAATGGTTTCAATGACCACCCAGACTGACTTTCCCGTACTGGCCGACCTCGGCGCCACGCTCATTGGTGATTGTGCTGCACTGATGGAGAACGCCGCTGGTGGCAAAGTCTTCATCAATGGTCAGTTGGCCTTTGTCTGGGAGTCCGGGCAGGACGGGATCCGGCGGTTCGCAGCCTCCCAGCTCGTGGATACGAGGGTAGCCCAGGTCAATGAGGTTGCCGCCGGCTTCGGCATCAATACCGAGTCGTTGAGGCGTTGGCGCAAGTCCCTTGAAAACACCGGATTGATGGGACTCGCTCCGGTGAAGAAGGGGCCCAAGCGTCCCTCACTGCTCACGCAGGAGAAGGCAGTAGAAATTC
>NZ_JBTNDB010000054.1:0-2424 GCF_054511175.1 Arthrobacter sp. Sr24
CCAGGGCTCCTGACATCACGATTTAATTGATGAGAGCCGGGGCCTTGGTTTTGATGGCGTATTTGAGGATGAGGTTGGTGCAGGGGTAGCGGGTTTCGGTGGCGGTGAGGTGCTCGCACAGCTGAGCGGCGGCCGCGGTTTTGGCTTTGGTCGGTAGCGGGTCCAAGGTGATGGTCAGGTAGCCGGGCTCGGTGGTGTTGACGTCACCGGTTTGGTTGAACATCTGGCGCATGAGGGCGTGGGCTTCCTGGTTGGCGCGCCGGTAGCCGGTGTTGGTGCGGATCTCTCTGGCGATGGTCATCGCGGTGTTGTAAGCGGCCATCCGGATGCCAGTATGGATCATTTTCACCTCGGTATCTAGGACTTGCTGGCCGGGGTTTAGATCACCGAGGCGGATCTTCGCCGGGATTCCCTTGTGAATCTTTTCAGCAGCAGCCAAGGCATTTTCTGCTTCCCATACTGGCGCCATGGTCTGGTTGTGCATGGCACTGGTCACCGTGACTTCATCGGTGCCTTCTACCGGGGTTTTCAGCGCCAGCAGGTTCAGATCAGCCACGGCTGCTGCTTCTGCATGGTGACGCCGGGCGGCAACAACCTTTTGATAGGCACGGGCCTTCGCCGGTTCCGGCACCATCCGATTCTCGTTGTCATCGCTTGAATGGTAGGAGTCATGGGAGTCCAGGGCGAAGTGCATGCGCGCGTAGCGGAACTGGTTTTCCTGCCGCCACCGATTCCCCATTCGATGCACCACCTCCCCAGCACCCATGTCCTGGTTGGTGGTAAGGATATGGATTTGCCTCGTGCCACCACCGGGGGTGGCCACGATCCGGCTGATCTGGCGGATACTGAAGACTTCCCCGGTCTTCTTCGTGGTGTTCAGGGGCAGGTCAACGACCGTGTCAGCGACCGACCATGTCTTCTCTTCCCCGTGCTCGTCGGTGTGGGACACCTCGGCGAACAACTTTTCTTCGATGTCTTTGGTGGTGCCTTTTCGCCAAGAAAGCACATCAAAACCAGCCTCATCCATGTGTTTAAACAGAGCTGGTGACCAACCGCCACGGTCAAAACCAACCAGTATCCGGCGGTCGTCCCCGACCGCGGTGCGCAGTTCGGGCAGGAGGTCGCGGAGCTCGGCGGCCAGGGACGCGCCGGGTTTGGCCATGACGAGGAACACGGGGGCGCCGTGGGCGTCGGTGACCCAGGTTTCCTCGGTCGCAGGAACCGGATATTTGAGCCGGGTGGAGTAGATTTTCCCGATCTTTTTTGTGCCTTGGTAGGCGCGCACATGCCCGTCGACATAGAGGATCGCCGCGAGGTCTTCACCGTCAGGACCGGTGCCGGCCAGATGGTTTTTGGCCAGGGCGGCAATCAGTTCTTGGGCTTTGCCTGCCTCGGCGAGTTGGCTGATCCGGCGGCGGATGGTTTTCACTTCCGGGGCGCGATCCAACCCCAATACCCGCCCAAGTTCTTGCGGGTCAAAGCGCGTGGCACCTTCGGCCCGGGCTTCCCCAGCCAATGCCCGCAACACACTATCGATCAGGACGGTTTCGAGGCCGTAGAAACCATTCGGTAACGCCCCGTACACCTCCTTCGCGCAGGCGAGCAGGCCGGTGCTTTCAAGCGCCGGGATAGCTAGGAACAACCCGGCGTGGCGGATGTGGGCGGCCGGGGCAAACACCGGGGATGCGCATTCAAGCAGGCCGGCAGCAGCACGTTCTGCAGTGCGTGGCGCCGGGGCTGGCAAGAGCGGCAGCTCAGGCTGCAGTGCTAGTGCTGACGCTGATTTCAGGGTTTCGGGCTCGGGGGCTGCTGTTTCTGTGGCAGCTTGTAAGGCAGCGATTTTCAGGGCCCGGCGGACACTGAACTCCGAGACGCCAACCATGTCGCCGACCCCCTGCTGGGACAGTCCGGTGTTGCGCAGTTCCACGATCCGGGTGATGACAGTGTCGCTGAGTCGGGAGGCCTTCCTTGGCCCCTTCTTTTCCGGCACCAACGCAGCAATGCCACCGGCGGCCGCCCGCTGGACCCATTTCCACACCGCCACCGAGGAAACTCCAAAAGCTGCCGCGATCTGCTCCTGGGAGGCCGCACCCAGACGCACCAATTTCACCGCCGCCCACCGACGTGCTGCAGCGTCATCGGCATCCCACACATCACAGAGTTGCCCGCGAATATAGACTTCCCCGCCACTGTCGTTCTCCACCAAGGACACCGCCAAGCCCACCGGCACGGCAACAGGATCCATTGTCACGGGCAGGGGAAATTGAGCAGTCATGAAAACCATCATTTCACCCCTCGATAGACGACAAAAGACTAACTCTATTTTATCGTATCTTGGGCGAAATTAACAGCCCTTCAGCCACTCAAAACCCCTGAAAATCAACGAACTTCAATGCCTGTCCCCGACCATGACCGGAGTCCTGG
>NZ_JBTNDB010000055.1:0-2225 GCF_054511175.1 Arthrobacter sp. Sr24
GTGATGTCTGGGTGCCTGCCGTGCCCGGAAAACCGAACAACGTCCTGGTCGGACGACATGATTTTCTGTAGCAGGTGATCAGGTGGTCTGAACACTATCCAGCTAGGCGGAGCATGTCAATAGATTTTCCCTACGTGGCGATATTCGTCAAAAGCCCTCGGGTAAGGGAAGCGCGAGGGTCTTCATGCACCTCTCCACGATGAAGTTTGTTTATCACGGATCGGCCCCGTTGATGGCTCGCTGTACCGCGCTCTGGGATAAAGCCTCCCTCGGCAGCTACTGTCGCACGCGGAAAGGTAGAACGTAGCAATTCCGATCTGGGCACTATTTGCCTCAATGCCGTGAAGTTAGGCGGTCACCTCCGGCGTCAACTTCGCGTCATCACTGGTTGATTGGCCGCCTTGTCTCAAGATGTGAGATGCCCTTTTAACGCAATGGAACTCCAGTTAAACATGTGAATGTTCAAGCTCACATGTTGCACAGGAGTTCCTGCATGCCATCGTCTCATTCCCTTGCCGTCCAGGGCGAATCCGTTCCGGACGGTGAGGCGGCCACACCGCTTTTTCCCCGCACATCAGCCGTTTGGGACCCGGCCCATTTGGGTGACCTCAGCGGGCAACTGCCTACTGAGCTGGTGGGTGCGGCCCTGACCGTGACACTCAGCCGTGAGCGCCGCATACGGGCTTTGCCCTCGCGGGTAATCGTGTATTTCGTGCTGGCACTGGCCTTGTTTCCCGAGCGGGGGTACAGGTCGGTGCTTGGCAAACTGCGTATGGGCACCGGGATGCTGGCGAGTGTTAGTGCCAGCGCGCTGGCCCAGGCACGCCGGCGAATCGGTGTAGCGCCGTTACGGTGGATCTTCGAAAGGCTGCGCGGGCCAGCACCGACCATCACCGGGGAAGGTGCCTGGTTCGGTGCCATGCGGATCTGCGCCTTGGATGGCACGATCCTGACCCTGCCCGACACGCCGACATCCTTTCCAAGTACAGCAAACAGGCCGGCTACCACGGTGGCACCGGGTACCCGCAGGCGAGGGTCGTGGCGTTGATCGCCTGCGGCACCCGCAGCATCGTTGATGTCGTGTTCGGACCGACCAGTGACGGGGAAACAACCCAAACCCCGGCCCTGCTGCCAACCATGGGGCCGGGGATGACCGTCTTGGCCGACAGGAACTTCGCCGCCGCGGCCCTGCTGCACCAGATCAGCGATACCGGGGCGCACTACTTGGTCCGGGTGAAGAACGCCCGCGACCTGCCCGTTCATCAAGTCTTTCAGGACGGGTCCTACCTCTCGATGCTGGCCCGCAGGAAGATCAGGGTCATCACCGCGACCATCACCCTGCACACCGCCGAGGAGGAACGTACCGAAATCTACCGGTTGGTCACGAACCTAACCAACCCTGCCCAGGGCACCGCCAAGGCGTTGATGCGCCTCTATCATGAGCAACAAGGAAATAGAGACGGCCTTCCGTGAGATCAAGTCCACCATGCTCGGCGGCAGGGTCCTGCGCTCACGCACCATTCAATTGGTCGAGCAGGAAATCTATGCCCTGCTGATCGCCGAGCAGCTGCTGCGCACTGCGATGAGCGAGGCCACCAACGCCGTCCCCGGCGTGGATCCGGACCGGGCCAGCTTCACCATCGCACTGACCACCGCCCGGGACACGATCATCCTCGGACCGGCAGTGCGTGCCCATCCAGGGCGGGGATGGTACGGGCTGGCCGGACGAATCGGTGAACACCTCCTGGCAAACCTTCTGCCGCCACGCAGGCTGCGCACCGGCCCCAGGACCGTGAAACGTGCCATCTCGAAATACCAAGCCCGCGCAACCAAACCACACGGACCAACCCAACCAGGCCGCCTGACCATACAAATCATCAATGTCGGCAACGGGTTGACAACAGAACCCGCCGCCTAACTTCACGGCATTGCTACTAGCCTCTCAGGCCTACCCGCCCTCAGCGGGATACCGGAATGTGGGGGACTGTCCATTCCCGAGAAGATCATTCGCACTAAAGGCTGAGGCTTTCCGCCAGCTGCCCATGTCGGTTGCCGTGCGCACGGGCGACGGGACCGACAAGGTCTTTTTCGTCGGATCTTGACACACCGTCAGCGACGGAAGTAGTGTTCAGACCACCTGATCACCTGCTTGCCCGATCATTGAAGGACAAATGTCTTGAAGGACGTTGTTCGGTTTTCCGGGCACGGCAGGCACCCAGACATCA
>NZ_JBTNDB010000056.1:0-1978 GCF_054511175.1 Arthrobacter sp. Sr24
GCTTAGACACCATCTGGCTTAACAGGAGTTCTCACCTTTAAACAGCCACAACCCCGTTCGTCTCACATATTAAGACGCCATCCCCTCGCAAAAGACTTTGCAGCCGCCCTGTAGTGCGAGGAGACGACCGCGTACTACTCGTACCACTCCAAGGCGCCCTCGGCCGGAACATGGAAACCCCACGTTTTGAATGGGTCCGCATGCTAGAAAATCGAACTGAGACCCGATTATTCATCTCGGACTCTGCACTAGGTGCGGATAAGGAACTATACCTGTCATGGTATTTCGGTACAGCCCATGACAACGTACAGCAGCGTCTTGCCACATACATCCAGCACGTGGCTGACAAAATCGGTGCCACCACCATCATCCTCTTTGGACACTCGGCCGGCGGATACGCCTCTATAGCACTTGGCCAGAGAATTCGAAATTCTCGGGCCTTAGCCTTCAACCCCCAAGTCCATATTGACAGATGGCCATACTGCACAACATTCATAAAGCGTGTATTTGGTGAAACCAAGTCCTTCGCGGACTTAGACCAAGAATTCCCCGAGAGGACCAACCTCCTCCGGCTTCTGGAGTCCAAAAAGTCCTATGAACGGCTGGTTGTGGTGCAAAATACTGGTGACGACACGCACTTGGTGCCACAATTTGCGTCACTAGCATCATTTCTCGGAGTTCCGGAATACGGGGGGATTTCTTCGGACGGCGCTATTCAGCTAGTCACAGAGGATCATGGCCTAGGCCACATCGCGCCGCCTGCGGCACGAGTCCACGCGTGGATTGACGCACTAATCAACTAACAATATCCGCCCGCAGAACAGCGATAAACACACCCTGATAAGTAGAGCGATCGCAGTACCAGGGCTCCGGCAGTGGTCGGAGCCCTAGCACTCCAAGTCTGCCGTTTTTGTTTAGGCGAGTCTCTCGATAGCGCCAGCACTTCGGATAGGGCGATTTAGTTGATTCAGGGTCAAGAGGAATCCTGCCACTTTTCGGCCTAACCTTCGACTTGCAGGGCATGCCGGATGATCATCCGGCACCCGAACTTCTAACACTTGAATCTCAAGAATTATCGATTTCCTACCGGCACTAGCTACCAATAGTCCTGGAGCCCAAGGAACTTGATCGCCGGCGTATAGAGGTTGCCTCTGAAGGCGGCCGGCCACAGCTAGCTACGGGAAGTGCACGGTGTTTAGCCGATGCTTTCGGTAGCGGGTGTGGGTTGATCGGGTGTGGTCGATCGGGTAGCAGCGGTGTGAGGACCCGGTAGCACATTGATTGTGAGCCGTGGAATCTGTTTGGGTGGAGTGGCTGCTCTTTCCGATCGAGTGTGGGTTTGGCAGCGTCGCTAGGGCCCAGGGCTCCGGACACGCTCCGCTGATGGGTTTTCGTGTTCGTTGATTTTGCGGGAATTCCCTTGGTGAAAGCCTGTTAATTTTACCCATTCTTCGATATAATAGATCCAAGAAACAGTGACTCTTGGAAGGGTGGAATGATGAGTATTATGACTGCTCAATCTCCTCTTCCTGTGGCGATGGTTCTGGATGCTGTGCCGCTGGGTCTGGCCGGGGAACTGGTGAGGGACGCCGATGGTGGTGGCACTGTTTTTCTTCACGGCCAAGCCTCGTTTTCCTGGGAGGCGGGGGACGAAGTCGGCCGCCGCTGGGTAGCGGTGAAACTAGCGGCGATGAAGGCCGCCGGAGTCGGTGAGATCGCCACCGTCTTTGATGTCAACCCGTCAACGGTGTGGTTATGGAAACAGCTGCTGGCTGATGGCGGCATGATCGCGTTAGTACCGGAAAAGAAGGGGCCAAAGAAAGCGTCCCGATTGAGCAGCACGGTCATTGCCCGGATCGTGGAATTGCGCAGCACCGGCCTGTCCCAGCAGGCCGTCGGCAACGCGGTAGGCGTCTCGGAGTTCAGCGTCCGCCGGGCCCTGAAAATCGCTGCCGAACAAGCCACTACTGACGCTGCG
>NZ_JBTNDB010000057.1:0-1892 GCF_054511175.1 Arthrobacter sp. Sr24
TAAACAGTGAACAACACCATCGAAACATGAGAAATAGACCGGCAAAACCGGCCACATAAACTCGGGATTTTCGTTCCCCCATCAACCGGAGCAACTCGAAAAACAATACACACCTTTCGCCCCCAACACCAACTCCAAACAGCGTGACCCCTACCACTTGTCTAAATATGTGCCAGAACTGCTGCATTCACTAGTTGAAACCGCCCTGCTTTGAGCGGTGGAACGCCTGATTACCACGATTCGACCACCGCACACGAGTCGTCCAGATTCCCGCCCAGCTGAAGTTAGCTGCATCAACGGCGCCTCCAACCACGAACTCTGCCAAGTTGTCCCCTGGAACACAATGGAAAATTGCAGTGCTCGATAAGCGAATGGACAGACTGTCAGTCTGACGTTCTCGGTTTCAAGGACACGATTGATACCCGGAGACGGCCTTACTTCCGGTGATAGGGCGGTTATCTACGGCACTTTCACCAGTGTCCAGAAGGCTAGTGGTCGGAGATTCCTCTAGCTGCACATCAATAGCCAGTGTGCCTATCCATGGCCACCCGGCTTGGCATCATTCTGTCCAGACAGCCCAGGACGTATATGGACTTGCAGTCTGTAGACCACCAGCAATCCGATATTGCCGACCATCTCGCAGGTAGTTCCCTTGGCATCAACTCAAGGAAACGAATGGTGGCCCGCTGCTCCAGATCCATACCTTCAAATACAGGAAATCTATCGGATTGAAACTGTGTGCATTCGCGGTTACTCCATCCAAGATAGGGCCTCCCACCAACCCTAGCCGATATGCCCCATACGACAGCCACGGATGGTTTGCCTCGACAGCGCGTAGCTGGAGGCCACTGACATCCCTTGGAATGTTCGTGTCCACGAGGTGCAGGCTGACTAGCTGTGCCAGCCAGGGCTTGTAGAAAATCTGTAGGTCTAGGCAGGTTTGCAATGCATACGGCCATGAAGGGCCTGAATAGAACCCCATCGTTAGCTACGAGACCAGCTGCCATAACGACGGGCTCACCCACTGTCGGAGTAACTCTCTAGGAGCGTCCAGCTAACCCAAGTCCGACTTCCAATCCCCACCGGATCCATGATCATCGCAAAGTCCCGTAGCTGATAATTGGGCCCTCGCCACCAAGCCCCTCAAGATGCCGGCGACAGTCAGGGGTGAAAACGCAAACAGCACCGAATAGGCACCGGGTGGGGGAATCTACCGGCATGCCCAGGGTGGTGCACATATCCTGGCGGATCTTCCCATTGTGGACGCGCACTGGTTGTCGGGGTTACCGGCCAAAATGTGTGGATGGAATTGCTGTTTTGCCCAGTGTTTATAAGGGCTACAGGGGTGTACACATGCTGTATGAGCCAGTTCGACAACGGTTCACCAGAATTTGCGTCGACGTGGTGTCGGTACCCAGAAGCTTGCGAAGTTTGGGCCTCCCGCGGCTGTCGCAACCCTTCAGGAGCACTAGCTCTTCTGCCGTCAGTCACTCAAGCATGGGGGCCCGTTATTGGATCTTGGGCTCCGCAAGGCCTGCTATCCGGGGATTCCACCTCGTGGACAGGGCCGGCAGGGCATGTCAGCGGCCAACAAGGAATACCTAGTCATTGGTCGGAGAGCCCATCTGGCCAATCCGCGACGGCACAGCCTTCAGCTACGAAGACGGCAACGGAATTCAACAAGGATGGGGCGGAAGAAGCCACTGACACGCCCGGGCTGTACCCACATTTTGGCCGCTAACCCACAAGACTGACGGAGATGAGAGCCGGTTAAACAGTAATGGCCACCGCGTGGGTGGCCGTTACTTGTTTGTTAATGTGGGGAGGCCCCGCACTGTGTGCGGGGCCTCTACCCTTACTGGTTGTCCGGCGGTGTCCTACTCTCCCACATC
>NZ_JBTNDB010000058.1:0-1756 GCF_054511175.1 Arthrobacter sp. Sr24
GTACGCCCAGCATGGGCATTTGCTTGGAGGTGAAAGTCCTCTGGTCGAGAAGGTGGTTTAAGACCTAGTCAATGGCAACTGCGTCACCGTGAGGTGGGGTGGGAAGGAAGCCGGAGGCAAATCCCTGCACCGAGGGACACGAACCGCATAGAAGGCATGCTGGTTGGGGTAAGCCGGCTGAAGATGGTGAAGCCCGTTCCATCGAAACGGCCAGTGTGTAAATGCGGCGGCGGCAGGGGGAAAGTAAATGTTCTTATCTGGGGAGGTCTGTTCCAGTGCGTCACCTGTTTTCTTGGGTGGAGCGGTGCGGCTTTAAGGGTCGTTGCTGATGGGGCAGAAGTCAGCCGAGGCCATAGTACCCACCGGGATCTTGTTGGTGGTGGGGAAGGGCTGAACGCTGGGAATTGATGGTTTGAAGCGGTATTTCTCGTGTTCACACAGGAATCGCAGCCAACCCACGAAAGCGTGGGACAGAGGATGTTAGGAGGTACCGGTGAATCCGGGAGTGCCCCTTTCTGTGCGTAGTGATGAATCGGCGGGTATCGGGGATGACGTCAGGGATCAGCAGGATTTGTGGGAGGAAGTATTTTCCCGACAGAACCTGATGGTTGCGTTGAAGCGTGTCGAGCGTAATCGTGGTGCTGCCGGTGTTGACGGACTCGGTACGGATGAACTCCGTGCTTGGTGTCTGGAACATTGGGTGCAGACCCGTGAAGCGCTTGATGCTGGTACTTATGCGCCGTTGCCGGTGCGTCAGGTGATGATTCCAAAGCCTGATGGTGGGCAAAGGATGCTGGGGGTACCGTCCGTGTTGGATCGGTTGATTCAGCAAGCAATCGCGCAAGTCCTTTCCCCGATCTTTGATCCGGGGTTCGTGCCGGTCTCTTATGGGTTCCGGCCGGGTAAGAGCGCCCATGATGCTGTGAAGGTCGCCCAAACGGTGATTTCTCAGGGGTATCGGTGGGTTGTTGAGGTTGACCTTGATGCGTTCTTTGATCGGGTGAACCATGACGTGCTCATGGCCAGGGTTGCGCGGAAAGTGAAGGATGCGCGGGTTCTGAAATTGGTTCGTCGCTATCTTGAAGCGGGAATCATGGCCAATGGTGTGCGTCGGGCAACGACGGAGGGAACCCCTCAGGGCTCTCCGTTGTCTCCGTTGCTTTCGAACGTCATGTTGGATGACTTTGACCAGGAGTTCTGGGGTCGTGGGCACCGTTTTGTGCGGTATGCCGATGACATCAGGGTGTTTGTGAAGTCGAAAAGGGCCGCGCAACGGGTGTTGGTGCAGGCGACGAAAGTCCTTGAATCAGACCTGAGATTGAGGGTGAACCGGGAGAAATCCGTGATCAATCCAGCAAGTGTTGCAACGTTGCTGGGTTTCGGGTTTTACTTCACGAAAACCGGGGTCAAGATCCGCATCGCTGCGAAGGCGTTTAAACGCATGAAGCGGCGGATCAAGGAGTTGACCTCGCGGAAGTGGAGTGTCTCCATGGAATACCGCACCGAGCGATTGAACCGCTACGTTCGGGGATGGATGGGCTACTTCCGGTTGTCTCAGACACCGAGGAAGTTCTCTGACCTAGATGAGTGGTTCAGGCGTAGGATGCGCCAAGTCCTCTGGAAGCAATGGAAGAGGCCGCGTACGCGGGTAGTGAATCTGCGACGTCTCGGGATACGGCCGGATCTGGCCTATCAATGGGGCATGAGCAGTAGAGCATACTGGCGTATTGCTGGTTCCCCTGTGCTTCAACGGGCA
>NZ_JBTNDB010000059.1:0-1745 GCF_054511175.1 Arthrobacter sp. Sr24
ACGTTACGCATGAAATGCACCCGGCACCGCTGCCATGCAGCGCCCTGGAATACGGTGGCGATGGCCTTCTTCAAGCCACTGTGGGCATCGGAGATCGCCAGCTTCACCCCGTCCAGCCCTCGGGTCTTCATCGAGCGCAGGAACGACGTCCAGAACCCTTCGTTCTCGCTGTCTCCGACGTCGAAGCCAAGGACTTCCCGGCGCCCGTCCGCGGCCACCCCGAAGGCGACCACGACGGCTTGGGAGACGACCCGGTGTCCGACCCTAGCCTTGCAGTAGGTCGCGTCGAGGAATACGTACGGGTAATCCATGGTGGAGAGGTCCCGATCCCTGAAAGCACCGACCTCATGGTCCAAGTCCTGAGGTGTGTCAAGGATCTGGGACAGTTGGTTTAGTTCTTTAGGTTAGGCAGCAGCGAGTTGTTGCTGGTTTTGGGTGTTGAAGTTGGCCATCGCTGTTGCCGGCGGCAGGCCGTTGTTGTGGGTGTGTGGTCTCCACCGGTTGTAGAAGGCCTCGATATAGTGCATGGTGGCCCGTCTGGCGTCCTGGCGGGAGTCGAAGCTGTAGTGGTGGTAGAACTCGTTCTTAAGGGAGGAGAACGCTGATTCAGCCACGGCGTTGTCCCAGCACACGCCGGCGGCTCCCATGGATTGGCGGATGTTATTTCCGGTGCACCATTTGCCCATTTCACGGGAGGTGTATTGCGTTCCATGGTCGGAATGAAAAATTGCTCTGGCTTGCAGATGGCCATTGTCTCTGGCCATTTCCAGTGCCTTGACGCACAGTGAAGCGCGCATGTGATCGGCCATCGCCCAGCCAACGATCATGCGGGTGCACAGGTCGATGACGGTGGCCAGGTACAGCCAGCCCTCGCCGGTACGCAGGTACGTGATGTCTCCGACGAGGCGGATGCCAGGGGTGTCTGCGGTGAAGTCACGGCCGATGAGATCCTTGAACACTGCGTCCGGATCGCAGGGAATGGTGGTTCGTTTGAAGGCGCGCATCCGCCTGGCCTGCCACCCGTTTTCAGCCATGATCGTGGCCACTGTTCCCACGGAAACAGCCACCCCGTCAGTGGTGAGTTTCGTGTGAACCATGCGGTGGCCAAAGATCCCGTCAGAGGAGTCGAACATAGTCTTCACCTGATCGGTCAGCTCACGGTGGCGGATGGTTGTAGGCGTGTCGGTAGCTTCACGCCAGCGGTAGTACGAGGACCTGGGCACCTCCAGTTGCCGGCACATCCAAGCGACTTTCTCTCCAGCGTTCTCCTCCTGCTGAACAAAGCGGTAGATATCATCTACCGTTGTTCCTTGGCGAAGAACGCTGAAACTTTTTTTAGAAATTCATTCTCCCGTTCTACTTCACGTAGCCGGACTTCCAAGGCCTTGTATTTCGCAGCATCTACCGGTTGATCCGGCTTCTTGCCGCCACCGCTTTGGCCTTCGCTGGCGAGCCTGACCCAGCGCTTGAGAGCGGTCAGTGAGATGCCGAGTTCAGCAGCCACCAGAGCTAGCGGACGGCCAGAAGATTCAACTAACGAGACGGCGTCGGCCTTGAATTCATCAGAGTAGGTTGGTCGAGAAGACATGGGAACAATCCTTTCAGGAACTGTCTCACATCATTACAACACCTCATCCTCACAGATCCGCGACACCTCGGACTTGGAAATCCCGGTGTCGGCCCCGAGTGCCTTGACCAGATCGTCGACCTTTCGGGTGGAAACCCCGTGCAGGTAGGCCTCCATC